>CAYFKK010000021.1:0-9702 GCA_964343655.1 uncultured Actinomycetes bacterium
AACAGCTTTAGCTGAATCTGAATCAAGGTTAACCATGATTAGAACCTTTGCTCCCTTTGAAAGCATTTGGTCTGCAATGGTTTGGAATGCAGTCTTATCACCGTTTGCATTTTGGATGTCAACAGTTACGCCAGCCTTAGCAAATGCTGCCTTTAGGAATGGACGATCTGCTGTTTCCCAACGTGCTGAAGAAGCAGCATCAGGAAGAATTACACCGACGAAATCTGCAGCCTTTGCAGGTGCTGCAACAAATCCGGTGAAAGCAATCGCTGATGCAGCAACTGCAGCAACGAGAGCATTACGACGCTTTGTCATATTTATTTGAACCTTTCGATTGGTTTTCAAATTTGTCAGTAAGTGATTACTGGCAAGTGGCGTTAATCTAATTAATAGGCACGAAATTGCCCATATTGGGAATTGGACAAAACGGACATTTTTGCTAACGATTAGATAACATTGAGTGGAGTTGATTTCACCGCGAAAGCAAAGAGGCTCGCAAGTAGGATTTTCAAATGTCGCCAGCCGAACTTCTCATAACGCAGATCAAAGCGGCAATCGCAGCGGCAATAGCTAACGGCGAATTGATTGGTGAAGTCCCAAATGAAATTCGACTAGAGCGTCCAAAAAATCGAGATCATGGAGATTTTGCGACATCGGTTGCTTTGCAATTAGCAAAGGCGGCTGGTGCGCCGCCGAGAAAAATTGCCGAAGTTCTCGCTGCCAAATTGAACGCGCTGCCAGAAATAGCAAAGGTAGATATTGCTGGACCTGGATTCATTAACTTTACGCTAAATCGGGCAGCGCAAGCAGAATTAATTTCAAGAATTTTGTCAGCTGGAAAAAATTATGGAACTGGCGATTCACTAAACGGCGTTGCAATTAACTTGGAATTTATCAGCGCAAATCCAACGGGGCCATTGCATCTAGGTCATACCCGTTGGGCTGCAGTTGGTGATGCGCTAGGGCGAGTGTTGACCGCAGCTGGCGCAAATGTAACTCGCGAGTTTTATATTAATGATCGTGGCGTTCAAATGGATTTATTTGGAAAATCGGTACAAGCAGCAGCCAAAGGTAATCCAATTCCAGAAGATGGTTATCAAGGCGAATACATTTCTGATTTAGCGAAAGCGATCGTAACTGCTAATAAATCTATTTTAGAATTACCAGAGCCGGATCAATTTATTGAATTTCGGGAGCGGGCGTATGAGCTGCAACTTGCTGAGCAGCAAAAAGTTTTAAAAACTTTTAATACCAATTTTGACGTGTGGTTTTCGGAGCGCTCGCTACATGATGATGGCGCAGTGGCGCATGGTTTGGACCGTTTGAAAAAACAAGGCCACGTATTTGAATCTGATGGTGCGACCTGGTTGAAGACAACTGATTTTGGTGACGATAAAGATCGGGTCCTAATCAAAAATGATGCATCTTTAACTTATTTTGCGTCGGATACCGCGTACTACATTAATAAACGAGAGCGCGGTTTTGATATCTGCATTTACATGTTAGGCGCTGATCACCACGGTTACGTCGGCCGATTAAAGGCAACCGCAGCATGTGCCGGCGATGATCCGAATTACAACATCGAAATTTTAATTGGCCAACTTGTAAAAATTATGAGAGGGCAAGAGGAAGTTAAGCTCTCCAAACGTGCCGGAACAATCATCACGTTAGAAGACATTGTTGATGAAGTTGGAGTTGATGCTGCTAGATATACCTTGATTCGATATCCGGTAGATACTCCAATGACAATGGATCTAGCGCTTTTGAAAGAGAATACAAACGACAACCCGGTTTATTACGTTCAATACGCCCATGCACGAATTGCAAATTTGATTCGAAATGCCAACGAATTAGGTATCAAAGTTGGCGAATTCGATACTAGCCAAATCTCACATGATCGTGAAAATGAATTACTCGGGGCGCTGGATGAATACCCGCGGATTGTGGCTTTCGCCGCAGAACTTCGCGAGCCACATCGAGTTGCTAGATTTTTAGAAGAAATTGCCGGGATTTATCACCGGTTCTACTCCGATTGCCGAGTATTACCGATTGGTGATGAGCAAATTTCGCCAATACATATTGCCCGGGTAAATCTATGTGCAGCAACTCGCCAAGTATTGGAGAATGGGCTTTCATTATTAGGCGTAAGCGCGCCGGAACGGATGTAACGATGAGTGTCTGGTCGGCAAATGTTTCATTTGCCAGCGGGTCACTTGTTGTCGCTGGTTGTTCGGCATCAGATTTAGCAAAAGAATTTGGCACCCCGGCTTTTATTTTGGATGAAACGGATTTCCGAAATAGAGCAACCGAATATAAAAATGAATTAGAAAAAGTATTTCCAGATAGCGTTGTTTACTATGCTGGAAAGGCATTTTTGTGCGTTGAATTAGTTAGATGGCTTGATCTACTTGGTCTTGGCGTTGACGTTGCAACTGGCGGCGAATTGGCAGTGGCGTTAGCCGGAAAAATTCCGGCAGAACGAATCAAAGTTCACGGTAACAATAAATCAATATCCGAAATTACTCGC
Source organism: uncultured Actinomycetes bacterium (assembly GCA_964343655.1). Taxonomy (GTDB): domain Bacteria; phylum Actinomycetota; class Actinomycetes; order Nanopelagicales; family Nanopelagicaceae; genus ZLKRG08. The sequence goes on from CAYFKK010000021.1 coordinate 2,528, forward strand.
GCAGTACAGGCTGGAGTTGGATCGATTGTTATTGATTCGATAATGGAGATTGAACGAATTGCCGCAGTTGCCAAAAAATTGGGCAAAGTGCAACCAGTAATGATTCGGTTAACTCCTGGTGTACATGCCGAAACTTCACATGCCGCTATTGCAACTGCACATGAAGATGTGAAATTTGGATTATCAATTTCAAGTGGCGCAGCTTGGCGCGCGGTCCAAGAAATTAAAAAATTTCCAGAACTTGATTTACGCGGAATTCACGCACATATTGGTTCTCAAATCTTTAACTTATCTGGACACGTCGAGACCGCCAAGTTGTTAATAGAATTTATGGCTCGGTATCGAGATGAATTTGGCAGCGAATTGACTGAACTAGATTTAGGTGGCGGGTTTGGAATTGCATATGTCGAGGGTGATCATCCAAATTCAGTTTCCGAAATCATGAAAACGATTCACGAAGTCGTTAACACAGCCTGTACCGCAGCATCCTTAAGAATTCCAAAAATTTCAATCGAACCAGGACGTGCCTTAATCGGACCGGCCATGTTTACGTTGTATGAAGTGGGCACAATTAAGGAAGTCGTTTTAGAAAACGGAAACATCCGAACTTACATTTCAGTCGATGGCGGAATGAGTGACAACATTCGACCAAGCTTGTATAACGCGATTTACACCGCAAGACTTGCAAATCGAACTTCAACTAGCACGACGAGAGATTCACGAGTAGTAGGAAAACATTGCGAAACTGGTGACATTTTGATTAACGAAATTGATCTGCCAAACGATGTTGTCGCTGGAGATTTAATTGCGGTTGCGGCAACTGGCGCATATAACCGAAGCATGGCGAGCAACTACAACCATGTACCAAGACCACCAGTAATTGCAGTAAAAAACGGAAAAGCACGCGTGATTTTGCGTCGCGAGACCGAAGCAGATTTATTGTCACTCGACGTCTAGTCGGGCATGAAAGAATACGCAGATGGAAAAGATCAAAATCGGCATGCTTGGCTGCGGCGTTGTTGGTGGCGCAGTAGCGCAACAGTTGTTGCAAAACGCTGCCGATCTTGAAGCTCGCACGGGAGCAAAACTTGAATTAGTAAAAGTGGCAGTTCGGGACGTTAATAAAAAGCGTGTTGGTGTGCCTGACAATTTGGTTACTGCCAATCCTGATGAAGTAGTGGCCAATCCAGATATCAATTTAGTCATTGAGTTAATGGGTGGAATTGAGCCGGCTCGCGACCTACTTTTAGCAGCGATTAAAAATGGTAAATCAATTGTTACCGCTAATAAAGCATTACTGGCAAAACATGGCGCTGATTTATTTGCAGCTGCAGATAAAGCTGGCGTTGATCTTTATTACGAAGCTGCGGTCGCCGGTGCGATTCCAATCATTCGCCCGTTACGCGAATCGCTAGTCGGAGATCAAATCCAGCGGGTTATGGGAATTGTTAATGGCACCACTAATTACATACTTACCAAAATGGATGAAGAAGGTTTACCGTTTAATGCGGTATTAAAAGAGGCCCAAAATCTTGGATTCGCCGAAAGCGATCCAACTGCAGACATTGAAGGCCATGACGCTGCCGCAAAAGCAGCTATTTTGGCCGGCTTAGCTTTCCATACCAGAGTTTCAATCGATGATGTTTATTGCGAAGGAATAAGCAAAATCACGGCCGAAGATGTTTCAGTTGCAAAATCTATGAATCAAGTTATAAAACTTGTTGCAATTGCAGAATTAAATGACAAAAATCAAATTAGCGTTCGAGTTCATCCAGTGATGCTGAAACGCAGCCATCCACTTGCTTCAGTTCGCGAATCATTTAATGCCGTTTTCGTTGAAGCAAAAGCTGCGGGACAATTAATGTTTTATGGTCGTGGTGCAGGTGGCGCACCAACAGCATCGGCTGTTTTAGGAGATTTAGTCGCGGTCGGTCGCCATTTGGCAAATGATTCCGTAGGACCACGTGAAAGCGATTACGCAGATCGTGAAATTGCACCCATGGATTCGATCCAAAGTCGCTTTTTGATTCGCTTAGCTGTTGCCGACAAGAGCGGTGTGTTAGCAACAATTGCAAACGTTTTCGCAAGTGAATCGGTATCCATCCAAACTGTTCGTCAAACTGGAAGCGGAAACGAAGCCGAATTAATTGTCGGAACACATCGCACAAGTGAAAAATCAATTAACGCAACCATTAAGAAATTAAATGGTCTTGATGTTGTAAGAAATGTGGACAGCGAAATTCGAGTAGAGGGTTAATTAATTGAAACTTTTCGGCGGTAGAAATAGCGGCGCGCATCAGTGGCGTGGCGTGATTGAGGAGTACCGCGATCGATTACCAGTTTCAAGTCGAACCCCGATTGTTACGTTGCGCGAAGGTGGCACACCGCTTATCGAAGCCAAAAATCTTTCAAAGTTACTTAATAATGAAATTTGGCTCAAGTACGAAGGTACGAATCCAACTGGTTCGTTTAAAGATCGCGGAATGACGATGGCAATTTCAAAAGCTGCCGAAGATGGTGCGAAGGCAGTTATTTGCGCCTCAACTGGCAACACATCTGCAAGCGCTGCTGCTTATGCAGCAAAGGCAGGAATGGTGCCAGCAGTTTTAGTTCCTGAAGGAAAGATTGCAATGGGCAAACTTGCGCAGGCTGTAATTCATGGCGCAACACTTTTGCAAGTCGAGGGCAATTTTGATGATTGTTTAACTTTGGCCCGCGAACTTTCTGAAAAATATCCAGTTGCTCTTGTTAATTCCGTTAATCCTTATCGAATCGAAGGCCAAAAAACAGCATCTTTTGAAATTGTCGATTTCCTAAATGATGCGCCGGATTATCACGTTCTGCCAGTTGGCAATGCTGGAAATATAACGGCATATTGGAAAGGCTATTTGGAGTACCGCGGCGATCGAAAAACTTCACGGTTACCAAAGATGTGGGGTTTCCAAGCAGCTGGTGCGGCACCAATTGTTAAAGGAGAAATAGTGAAAAAGCCTGAAACAATTGCAACGGCAATTCGAATTGGAAATCCAGCATCATGGGATGGGGCAATTTCAGCGCGCGATAAATCAGGCGGATTAATCGATTCGGTTACTGATGAAGAAATTTTGAATGCCTACCGATTGCTGGCAGCAAAAGAGGGAGTTTTCGTAGAACCATCAAGCGCTGCTGGGATTGCTGGATTATTGAAGCATCAACAAAATGGCACGCTGCCAAAAGCCAAGCGAATGGTGGTAACGGTTACCGGCCATGGATTGAAAGATGTTCAGTGGGCGCTGGAAAGTGCCGCGGATCCAATCGTGGTGCCAGTTAATGCAAAAATTGCAGCCGAGAAATTAGGCTTGGCATAAATGTCACGATTAACTTTTCGCGCTAGCGCCTATGAAGTTCAAGTTCCAGCGTCAACGGCAAATATTGGACCAGGATTTGATGCATTCGGAATGGCCCTAGAACTTCGCGACCGATATATCGCGCAAGTTTTAGATGAAAAAACTTTAGACGTAGACGTTGCTGGCGAAGGCGCCGACGAAGTTCCGCGCGATCATAAAAATTTAGTCGTGAAAGCGATGTACCAAGGATTTGATTTTTTAGGTGGGAAACCAGCTGGCGTTGCACTTCGCTGTTTAAATAACATTCCACACAATCGTGGCCTTGGTTCATCAGCCACCGCAATTGTTGGCGGTTTAGCTCTGGCTCGAGCTTTGGTAGTTGGGGCTGCTGACCGCATGACCGATGAAGATCTTTTAACCATTGCTACGGAAATGGAAGGCCATCCAGATAACGTCTCAGCTTCGATTTATGGCGGCGCAACATTTGCTTGGCAAGGAAATGAATTTGCTGAAAGTATCAAACTGCCGATTTCAAATCGAATAAGCGCAGTTGCATTTATTCCAGAAAGTGAATTAGCAACTAGCAAAGCCCGTAAAATGTTGCCAGAATCAATTCCGCATGCAGATGCGGTTCAAAACTCAATTCGAACTGCAATGTTGACCCAAGCATTAACGACGCGACCTGATTTATTGCTACAAGCAACCGAAGATTTTCTTCATCAAAATTATCGCGAAAGTGCAATGCCAAAATCTTTGGCATTGATGAACAAATTGCGCGCTGCCGGAGTTCCGGCATTTATCAGTGGTGCTGGACCAGCGGTATTGGCACTTCGATTAGATGCAAATATTGACAATGAAAATGAGCTTACCGATTTAGCTCGGGTGGCAGGTGGTGGCTTTAAAGTTGAGCAAATCGAGATTGCTCAGACTGGCTTCCAAGTAGCCACGATTTAGCCTTGAAATTCACTAGTTTTTGGATTTTGCAGGCTACTTGGCAATCTGATAGCCTTCTCATATCTGAAACGGCGATCGCCGAGATTCAAATCAGATAATCACAAATTTCCAAAGTAGTCAGTTTATTTTGGATGAATCAAACAAATACAAAACAAATTGAAACCAAATACAAACCAAATAGGAAAAACCTTAAACAATGAGTGAAGATACAAAAGTTCGTTCACAGAGCCCAGAACTTGAATCAATGTTGCTTCCGCAACTTCAAGCAGTGGCCTCCCAACTAGGTATCGAAGGCGCCGCCAAAATGAAGAAGGCCGCGTTAGTTACTGCGATTTCAGAATTACAGGCCCAAAACCGCGAATCAGCAAAAGCTGAACGTGAAGCAGCTCGCGCAGAACGTGATGCACGTCGAGCCGAACGCCGTGGCGATCGAAACGATCGAAATGATCGTGGCGACCGTAACGATGGCGGCGATGACAACGATCGAAACGATCGAAATGATCGTGGCGACCGTAACGATGGTGGCGAAAACGATCGATTCCGCGGTCGTAATCGTGATCGCAACCGCGACCGCAATCGTGAAATTGAAATTCGCGAAGATGATGTTTTATTACCAGTAAGCGGTTTATTAGATATTTTGGAAAATTTTGCATTCATTCGTACTGGTGGATATTTGCCAACGCCAAATGATGTTTATGTTTCATTGCAGTTGGTTCGCAAAAATCATCTTCGTAAAGGAGATGTAGTTACTGGTGTAGTTCGCCAACCACGGGAGGGTGAACGCCGTGAAAAATTTAATGCACTAGTCCGAGTTGATTCAGTCAATGGCGTCTCGCCTGAAGAATCACGTGATCGAATTGAATTTTCAAAGTTAGTTCCGCTATATCCGCAAGAACGGTTACGTCTAGAAACTCAACCAAATGTTTTGACAACTCGCGTAATTGATCTAATTGCGCCGATTGGTAAGGGTCAACGTGGGTTAATTGTTTCGCCGCCAAAAGCCGGTAAAACAATGGTGCTCCAGTCAATTGCAAATGCAATTACTGAAAATAATCCAGAGTGTCATTTGATGGTGGTTCTAGTTGACGAACGACCAGAAGAAGTTACAGACATGCAACGATCAGTTAAAGGTGAAGTTATTGCTTCTACTTTTGATCGCCCAGCGGATGACCACACTACGGTTGCTGAATTAGCAATTGAACGCGCAAAGCGTTTAGTGGAGATGGGTCATGATGTAGTTGTGCTCCTAGATTCAATTACTCGCTTGGGTCGCGCGTACAACATTGCGGCACCAGCATCTGGTCGCATTCTTTCTGGTGGTGTTGATTCAGCAGCGCTTTATCCGCCGAAGAAGTTTTTCGGCGCAGCCCGCAATATTGAAGATGGCGGATCGCTAACAATTTTGGCAACCGCGCTAGTCGAAACCGGTTCTCGAATGGACGAAGTTATCTTCGAAGAATTTAAAGGAACTGGAAATATGGAACTTAAGCTTGATCGCAAAATTGCAGATAAGCGAATTTTTCCAGCAGTTGATGTGGATGGTTCCGGAACTCGTAAAGAAGAAATTCTTATGGGTAAAGAAGAGCTCAACATTGTTTGGAAATTACGTCGCGTGCTACACGCACTTGAGCCACAACAGGCTCTCGAATTGTTACTTGAAAAGATGAAGGGCACAAAGTCAAACGTTGAATTCTTAATGCAAATACAGAAGACAACGGTTGGTCCAGATTCTGAAAATGGTGGCGGAGCTACAAACGGTGGATCTCGCGAGGATTAAGCGTGAGTTTGCCCAAAGGTAAGCCAACAAAGTAACCTTCGATAGTTCGTTCCTGGTTCACCAGTGAAATATCTGGATCCAGAACAAGAGAAAGAGTAAAAATGAAGCCAGAGATTCACCCAGATTATGTAGCAACCAAAGTAACTTGTGGTTGCGGCGAAACTTTTGAGACTCGCTCAACAGTTCCGAGCGGTTCAATTTATGTAGAAGTTTGTTCTGTATGCCATCCGTTCTACACGGGTAAGCAAAGAATTCTTGATACCGGCGGACGCGTCGCGAAATTCGAAGAACGTTTCGGTAAGAAAAAGTAGCTTTTTAAAAAGACCGCGCCGCAAACTTTGCGAAAAAGTTTGATGGCCGCGGTCTTTTGCTTTTCCATAGTTACTGTATTGCGAAGATTAGAAGTTAAATAATTTACAGAAGGGAGGCGGTCAAATGAGTGAAAAATTTGCGAAAGCGCTTGAATTATTAAATGAATATGCCGATTTAGAAAAACAGATGGCAGACCCGAACATTCACGCTGATGCGGGCAAAGCTCGCCAACTTGGTCGCCGCTATGCTCAATTAGGGCCGGTAGTTGCTGGTTATCGTGCCTGGAAAAAATCTGAAGATGATTTAACGGCAGCGAAAGAATTGGCTGAAACTGAACCTGATTTTGCGTCCGAAATCCCAGCCCTGGAAAGTGCGAATTCCGAAGCTGCCGAAAAATTAGAAGAACTCTTATTGCCGCGAGATCCAAATGATGATCGAGATGTAATTCTTGAAATTAAGGCCGGAGCCGGCGGCGATGAATCTGCGTTATTTGCTGGCGATTTACTGCGAATGTATTTACGTTACGCCGAAAAACAAGGTTGGAAAACGGAAATTATTGATGCCACCGAAAGTGATTTGGGTGGATATAAAGATATTTCGGTAGCCGTTAAGTCAAAGGGGAATCCCGAGCCTGGTAAATCACCATACGCTAAATTGAAATTTGAAGGCGGTGTGCATCGCGTACAACGCGTTCCAGAAACTGAAAGTCAAGGGCGAATTCATACCTCTGCGGCAGGAGTTTTAGTTCTTCCAGAAGCGGAAGAGGTTGAAGTTGAAATTAATATGAATGAACTTCGAATTGATGT
>CAYFKK010000022.1:0-3166 GCA_964343655.1 uncultured Actinomycetes bacterium
GATTCCGAAGCGGCGCGAAAATTAATTCCAAAAATTCGCGAAGTGGCGAAGAGCGTTGATAAATCAGTTCTAGTCGGTGGTGGTAGCGCCGTTAATTATGACGTTGACGTTGCCGCGCAGCACGATAATCGGACGATCATTCCAATCGTCTTAATTTTGATTGCACTTATTTTGACAGTATTACTGCGAAGCATTTTGGCCGGCGCCATCTTGTTGGCAACCGTTGTGCTTTCATATTTTGCAACAATCGGCGTCTGCCAATTGGTATTTGAACATATCTTTAATTTCCCAGGTGCAGACACATCCTTCCCGCTTTTTGCTTTTATTTTCTTGGTAGCGCTCGGAATTGATTACAACATTTTCTTGATGACTCGAGTACGTGAAGAAAGTATTAGACGTGGAACTCGTGAAGGTGTAATTCGCGGTTTAACAGTAACTGGCGGTGTGATTACCTCGGCCGGAATAGTTCTTGCTGCAACATTTGCAGTGCTTGGAGTTCTGCCACTTGTCTTCTTGGCCGAACTTGGCTTTGCCGTTGGGTTTGGCGTTCTGCTCGACACAATTGTGGTTCGTTCGTTACTGGTTCCTTCAATCGTTCGCATCATGGGCAAGAAGATCTGGTGGCCATCTAAATTGGAGAACTAAATGCGCGTCGGTTTAGTTGGATACGGTTTAGCTGGAAAAGTTTTTCATGCACCTTTAATTAGCGCTGCCGGTATGGAATTGGTTGGAATAGTTACCAATAATGAAGAGCGAATTGTTCAGGCTAAGAGCGATTATCCAAATGCGAAAATCTGTCGTGATGTTTCCGAATTGATTTCAATCGGGATTGATTTAATGGTGGTGGCATCAGTAAACACCGAGCATGTCCCAAATGCGAAAGCAGCAATTTCCGCAAAGATTCCAGTAGTCGTAGATAAACCAGTAGCAATTACCGAATCTGAAACTGCCGAACTATTTTCTTTCGCCGAAAAAAATAGCGTAGCGCTGCATCCATTCTTTAATCGACTTTGGGATAGCGACACATTAACTATTAAAGCCAAAATGGATTTAATCGGTAAACCACATCGTTTCGATGGACGGTTTGAAAGATTTCGCCCAGAATTAAATCGCGGATCTTGGCGCGAAGAAGCCAAACCTGAAGAAGGAGGCGGGTTACTACTTGATTTGCAAACACATTTAGTTTCGACCGCGATTTCATGTTTTGGAAATGCTAAATTGAAATATGCGAACTTGCACAATGTCCGAGGCGGGTTAGCGGAAGATGATGTATTAATCGTTTTAGAGCACGAAAGTGGCGTGGTGAGTTCGTTAGCGGTGAGCGCCGTTGCGGGCGCCACTGGACCTAGAGCCCGATTACTTGGCAGCAAAGGTGCCCTCGTTGTAAATGAATTGGACCCGCAAGAAGCGTTACTCAAAGCTGGCAATTATTTAACCGGAAATCGGAAATCAGTTGCCGAATTACACCGGGGCGATGAAATTACCGAAATCCAATCTGAAGCTGGCAATTATGTTGAATTCTATAAATTAATAAAAAATGGTCAGGTTCCAGTGAGTAAAGAATTAGCGTTGCAAGTAGCGCAAATTTTAGATCAAGCAAAGCGTTATGGCTGACAATCAAGTCTTAATTGTTGGAGCTGGCCTAGCGGGATTGAATGCGGCGATAACTTTACAAAATGCCGGAATTGATGTGCTGGTAATTGATGGCAGTGATCGAGTAGGTGGCCGAGTTGCAACTGACGAAGTTGATGGCTTCAAATTAGATCGCGGGTTCCAATTAATTAATGCCAAATATCCAGAGCTCGAACGGTTAGATCTTTTGTCAAAGCTAGATTTTGTTTATGCGCCGCGAACAGTTCGGGTGGCTATGGATGGGAAGCAAGTGGCAATTGGCGATCCACGAGAAAATTTATTTAGCGCCCTTGACGCAAGCACCGGTTCGATAGTTGAAAAACTTAAATTAATTAAATATTTAACGCAATCTTCAAAATCTGGCATCTCAGTTGCCAGCGAATTAACCGGCCTTGGCAAAACCTACGAGCGCGTTTTACGTCCGTTTTTATCGGGGGTTTTTTTAACAGATCCAAATAATGTCGAAGCTTCGGTTGGACGAGAATTGATAAGCAGTTTCGTTACCGGAGCGCCCGGGCTTCCTAAAGATGGCGCTGGGCAATTACCGGCAACCATGGCGAAGAAATTAAAAAATCTAAAATTAAAAACGCGTGCTGAAGCTATAACCAAAAACGGGGTCCGAACCAACAAAGGCTTAATTCGCGCCGAACAAATCATTGTTGCTACCGATCTATCCACCGCAGCTCAATTATTAGATATTGAAACTGTGCCGGATCAAGTTGCCTGCACAACCTGGTATCACGTACCAGATTATGCGCCAAGTAACGATCAAAATCTTTTACTAGATGGCATGCGCAGTGGCCCGGTTGTAAATTCAATTGTGATTAGTAACTTGATCAGAAGTTATGCTCCGAAAGGTAAATCTTTGATTTCAACTACTACGATTTCGCGCGCAACCGAATCTGAAGTGCGCCGACAATTAGCAACAATGTGGGATGCGCCAACTAAAAATTGGGAGCTTATTGCCAAATATGAAATTCCGAGCGCTCTGCCATTGGCGGCAGTTGGTTCGCGACTTATAAATACTTGTCGAATTGCACCCGGTAGATATGTTGCAGGGGATTGGCGGGAATCGCCATCGCAAAATGGCGCTTTAAAATCTGGCCGCCGCGCCGCACAAAATGTAATTAGTGCGCTAACGCGTTAATTCTTCTAGCGCAACCCCAATGTGCGGATAGTCGAAAATAAAACCATTATCAGTTAAAACTTTTGGAATAACTCGTTTGGAACCTAGAACTTCTACGGCAAATCCACCTAAAACTATTTTTAACGCAAAAGCTGGTGCCGGAATTAACGCAGGTCGCTTTAAGGCACGGGCAAGTGCTGCCGTGAATTCTTGATTTGTCACTGGATTCGGTGCGGTTAAATTTACAACGCCATGGACTGGATTGTTAAGTAAATATTCAATCGCACGAATTTGATCGTGCAGCGTAATCCAAGACCAATATTGATGGCCATTGCCAAGTTTGCCCCCAAGTCCCAATTTGAAAAGCAAAAGCATTCGACTAGGAGCGCCGCCAGTTGGATCTAAAAC
>CAYFKK010000022.1:3187-4922 GCA_964343655.1 uncultured Actinomycetes bacterium
GGCAAGGAAATCATCACCGCCACGATCTTCTTCAGTTACTGCGCGATTTCCAGTTTCGCCATACCAACCAATTGCGCTTGCCGATATAAAAACTTCTGGTTGTAATTGCGTTACGGCATTTGCGATTGTGGTGGTGCCCAGTAATCTGGAATTTAAAATTTCAGCGCGATATTTCGCAGTCCAACGACGATCGCCGACGCCAGCACCTGCTAGATGAATTACCGCATCAACTCCGGATAGCGCTTCAAGATCAACATATCCAGTTTTTGGATCCCACTGGACTTCTTCACTATTTATTGGAGCGCGGCGAACCAGTTTTATTACCTGATGTCCTTGTGCGCGCAGGTGTCCAACTAACGCACTTCCGATTAAGCCAGAAGATCCCGTAATTGCAATCTTTTTAGAACTCAATTAATTAAAGTCCTAAATCTGCTTCAAAATTTCCAGATTCGAGGCGATCTTTTAACGTCACTAAGAAGCGAGCCGCATCAGCGCCATCAACGATTCGGTGATCGTAGGAGAGCGCTAAATAAACCATCGAACGAATCGCAATTGTTTCACTACCATCTGCCGCTTTCACAACTACCGGACGTTTAACAATGGAACCTAAACCAAGAATCGCAACTTGCGGTTGATTAATAATCGGGGTATCAAATAGCGCACCGCGAGAACCAGTGTTTGTAAGTGTAAATGTTCCGCCACCTAATTCATCTGGCGTTACTTTGTTATCCCGAGTGCGCGCTGCCAAATCAGCAATCTTGCGAGCAATGCCACCCATATTTAAATCACCTGCATTATGGATAACTGGAACTAATAAGCCGCGCTCAGTATCAACCGCAATCGCTAAATGTTCGGCACCGTGATAGGTAATTTGATCGCCTTCAATCGAAGCATTTACTACCGGATGTTGCTTAAGAGCTTCGCAAACTGCGACCGCAAAAAATGGCATAAATGAAAGTTTGACGCCTTCGCGGGCTTCAAACGAACTCTTTGCTTTATCGCGAAGTCGGGCAATCTTGGTGACATCAACTTCAATCACGGTAGTTAATTGCGCGCTAACTTGTAGCGATTGCACCATCCGTTCGGCAATAACTTTGCGAAGACGTGACATCGGAACTTTCGTGCCACGAAGTGGTGAAACTGCAACCGGTGCTTTTGGAGCCGAGGATTGGGTTGTTGTGGTTACCGACGCAGTTGCAGCTGCAGGTTTGGCAGCTGCTTCAATATCTTCTTTTCTAATTCTTCCACCAACACCGGTGCCGCGAACTTGCGAAAGATTAACGCCAAGTTCATTAGCTAGCTTTCGAACAATCGGTGTTACATAGGCATCGGTTGGCTGTGCTGAAACCGGCGACGGTGTTTGCGCCGGAGTTTGTATCGGAGTTTGTATCGGTGCTGGGGTCGCAACTGTTTGTACCGGAGTTTGTACTGGAGTTTGTAATGGCGGTGTTGGTGTTGGCGCTGGCGCAGCAACTGGCGCAGCACCTTGGCTACCAATGACTCCGAGACGTCCACCAACTGGCACGGTTGTATCTGCTGGTACATCTATCGATAAAAGTGTTCCAGCAACTGGGGAAGGAATTTCGGTATCAACTTTGTCGGTCGAAACTTCTAGTAGCGCTTCATCAACTTTTACCGCGTCGCCAACTTTCTTTAGCCACCGGGTAACGGTTCCTTCGGAAACTGATTCTCCAAGTGCTGGCATTGTGATTACAGTTCCAGATGAATTTGCTGG
>CAYFKK010000022.1:5022-9425 GCA_964343655.1 uncultured Actinomycetes bacterium
CCTGCAGATGGTGATGGAATTTCGGTATCAACTTTGTCAGTAGAAACTTCAAGAAGTGGTTCGTCTAGTTTTACAACGTCGCCCTCTTTTTTAAGCCAACGAGTAACGGTTCCTTCAGTAACTGATTCGCCAAGAGCTGGCATCTTTACTGAAAAGCTCATCTCTTCCTTCTTTCTTCTACCAGGTGAATATTAACCGTGTGCGTGTAGCGGTTTACCAGCAAGCGCTAAGTGGGCTTCGCCGAGCGCTTCAGACATCGTTGGGTGAGCATGAATCAACGGTGCCACATCGTCCGCACTCGCCTCCCAATTGAAAATTAATTGCGCTTCAGCCAACAGTTCGCCGACTCGTGCGCCAACCATATGGATTCCAAGAACTGGACCATTTTTTGCTGCCACTAACTTGATAGATCCGGCAGTTTTTAAAATATTTGCTTTGCCATTGCCAGCTAAATCATAAGTTAGCTCCACAACATCGAAGCCACGCTCTTTTGCAGTTGCGGTCGATAAGCCAACTGATGCGACTTCAGGTTCCGAATAAGTAACCCGCGGAACCCCGTCGTAATTAATTGGCCGTGGGTTTAAACCAGCGATCTCTTCGGCAACTAAAATTCCTTCTTGGAATCCAACGTGTGCCAATTGGAGCGTTGGAATTAAATCGCCAACTGCCCAAATTCCAGGCACTGAAGTACGGCATTTGTTATCAACCAAGATATGTCCGCGATCCATTTTGATTCCAGCTTCTTCATAACCCAAGCCTTGCGAAACTGGACCGCGGCCAACCGCGACCAACAAAATATCTGCGGTAAAGCTCTTGCCGTTTTCCAAGGTTACGGTCACACCATTGCTATCGACTTTGTGAGATTGGAATTTCGTGCCCACCTCAAAATTAATCCCACGCTTACGGAATGCACGTTCAATTTGTTTAGATGAAGATTCATCTTCTAAGGCAATCAATCGTGGCAAACCTTCGATAATGGTTACTTCCGCGCCAAAAGATTTCCAAACCGATGCAAATTCGCAACCAATTACGCCGCCGCCAAGAACAATAACGCTCTTTGGTACATAATTTAAATGTAGCGCTTGATCTGAAGTCATCACTTTGCTGCCATCAATATCCAAACCCGGCAAAGTTTTAGCGTAGGAACCGGTTGCTAGAACAACATTCTTGCCCGTGTACTGCTGGCCATTAACTTCGACGGTGTTCTTATTTATTAATCGGCCCTTACCTTCAACATAGGTAATTCCGCGCGACTTAACTAAACCCTGCAAACCTTTATGCAACTTAGAGATAACGCCATCTTTATATGCGTTCACGCCATTCATGTCGATGGAATTAAATGTCGCGTTAACGCCAAATTCATGTGCTTCGCGGGCGCTATCGGCAACTTCACCAGCGTGTAGAAGCGCTTTAGTTGGAATACAGCCGCGGTGCAAACATGTGCCACCTAATTTATCGGCTTCAATAAGTGCAACCTTCATCCCAAGTTGGGCGCTTCGTAATGCACAGGCATAGCCGCCTGAACCGCCACCGAGAATTACCAAATCAAAAGACATTTAGATTCCTAACAACTCAACTCTGGGGTTAATCTTGCCAATAAATGTCAGAAGTTACTAACTGACAAATTCAATAAGAGTGCGCACTGCCACACCGGTGCCACCTTTTGGCGTATAACCGTGGGCATTGCCTTCATTAAAGGCGGGACCGGCGATATCAAGATGGAGCCACGGCAAATCGTCGCTCACAAATTCGCGCAAAAACAGCCCAGCGACCAACATGCCACCATTTCGATCACCGATATTTGCAATGTCGGCAACGGGCGAATCTAAAGACGGTCTTAATTCCTCCGGAAGTGGCATCGGCCAAAATAATTCGCCAGTATTTTCGGTTGCTTTCATAAATTCAGCACAGAATTTTTCATCGTTGGTCATTACACCACTTGTACGAGTACCGAGTGCAATCATTTGCGCGCCAGTTAATGTTGCAACATCGATGATGCCATCTAATTTTTTAACTTCTTGCGCTTTCATTAATGCATCAGCTAAAACTAATCTGCCTTCTGCATCTGGGTTTAAAACTTCCACCGTTTTTCCGCCGTAAATTTTGATGATGTCACTTGGCCTGGTTGCAGTATCAGAAACCATGTTCTCAGCTAATGGCGCCCACGCATCAATAGCGACCGGCAACTTCAGCTCTGCAATTGCCAGCACCGCAGCACAGACTGCCGCCGCACCGCTCATGTCGCATTTCATCGTCTCCATCCCTTTTGCTGGTTTCAAAGCCAGGCCGCCGGAATCAAAAGTGATTCCTTTTCCAACAAAGGCATAGCGCTTCTTCGCTTTTGCTGGAGTGTAGGAAAGATGTAATAAGCGCGGCGGATTTGCCGATCCTTGCCCCACAGCTGTGATCCCACCAAAACCACCAGACTTTAATTCTTTCTCATTCCAACTTTTAACTTTCACGCCGGAAACGCTCTTAGCTAATGAAGTTAATTGCGATACGAAGGAGGCAGGATTTAGATGGCTTGGCGGTGTATTAATTAAATCTCGAACTAAGTGGACATACTTCGCTTCAATTTCGGTCCGTTTTAATATTTGCGAATTGCCGGTTCCAAAAATGATAATTTCAGCAAGCGGCGCTTTCTGTTCTTTTTTAGTGTCGCCGAGAAAATTAGTGAAGTTGTACGAGGCAATTGCCGCGCCTTCAGCGTTGGCGCGTTGATCATCGGCAATTGAAAAAGTGGCGCTCTTTAATCCAAATAATGATCGGGCAGCTGCACCAGCTGCCCGCCGAATGGTTTCGTGATGATATTTAGCTTTTGCTTCACCGAGCCCCGAGAAAATAATTACCTTAGTTGAACTTCCGGGTAATTTAATTACCTCATCGACAGCGCCAGTGGCACCTAAATCTTTTAACGCCGACAATAGATCAGCATCGGCTAATTTGAGTTTGCCACTTTCAATCACTAAACCAGATTTAGATTTAGCGAGCCCAACTACGAGGGCATCTGAATTTACAATTCCGGTCGAAAATTTAAGTGCCACGACCTCGAGCCTAATCGGAAATCTAGATAAGGTGTAATCATGAAACACTCGCCGCTCGAAATTCGCCATCTTGAACTCGGCGCAAAGATGGCCGATTTTGGTGGCTGGCAGATGCCCATTGAATATCCCGGTGGCGGAGTTTTAACCGAACACCAAGCGGTTCGTGAAAAAGTTGGAATTTTTGATGTCTCCCATTTGGGAAAAATTTGGATAAAAGGTAGCGGCGCGCTCGATTTTGTTAATTCGGTAATTACAAATGACTTGAATCGAATCAGTGATGGCCAGGCTCAATATTCGTTGCTGTGCAATGAAACAGGTGGAGTGATAGATGACTTAATCGTCTATCGTTTTAATTCGAGCGAAATTTTTATTATTCCTAATGCCGCAAATTGCGAGAAAGTTTTTGAAATATTTAAAAAGGAAGCGCCAGCAAATCTGGAATTGGATAATGCTCACGAAAAATACGCGGTAATTGCGGTCCAAGGCCCGGAATCCAAAAAGCTTTTAGAAAGTTTGGGGATATCGCTAAACCTGGAGTACATGAGCCACGGGCAATTTAAAATCGAAAATATCGATCTGATTATTTGCCGCACTGGCTATTCCGGAGAACATGGCTATGAACTTTTGCCTAAGGTTGAAAACGCACTCGCGATTTGGGATCTATTGGTGGCCAATGGCGTGCAAGTCTGTGGTCTTGGAAGTCGAGACACGCTACGAACCGAGATGGGCTATCCGCTTCATGGCCAGGATTTGTCGCCAACGATTACTCCGGTCACGGCGGGAAGTAGTTGGGCAGTCGGTTTTGAAAAACCAAATTTTCATGGGGCTAATGCGCTACGAAATGAGAAGGCGGCGGGCTCAAAGCAAAAATTACGCGGCTTGAAATTATTAGATCGTGGAATTCCTCGGTCACATATGAAGGTAATTGAAGCTGGAACTGTGGCCCGAGTTGAAATTGGAGAGGTAACTAGCGGGACATTTTCGCCAAATTTAAAGGTGGGAATTGCATTAGCGCTAATAAATTCGAAATATGTAATCGGAGATCAAGTCAAAATCGATATTCGCGGAAAAGAAACGGCAGCCGAGATTGTTCGACTGCCGTTCGTGGAAAGCCACGTTAAATAGTTTTTATCCGTTAGATTTTTTCGCCAACTTTTACCTGTGGCCGCGGCGTTCTTGTTCGGCGCATCAAGATTGATCTTGACCAGGCGTATCGCCCTAATCCTCTAGTAGTCGTTTCCGGAAAACGTTTCAAAACTTCGCGCTTTAATCGGCGAGACATAATAATTCCATCAATAATTGCCGCAACAATCGTGGCGTACATCAATGCAATTGAAGCTAGGGCAACAGTTTGATTTC
>CAYFKK010000023.1:0-8338 GCA_964343655.1 uncultured Actinomycetes bacterium
GATTTAAAGATTACATTGCGATGCCCAAATTCAATCTTTATCAGTCCTTGCACACAACTGTAATCGGCCCAAATGGTAAGGCGTTAGAAATTCAAATCAGAACTTTCGATATGCATGCGCGCGCCGAATTCGGTATCGCTGCGCATTGGAAATATAAGAGCGGTGCAAAAGATCAAAGCAATCCTGAAATGATTTGGTTACAACAATTACATGCGTGGCAGCAAGAAACCCAAGATCCTAGTGAATTTTTAGATTCTCTTCGTTTTGATTTGGGCAGCCCAGAAGTCTATGTATTTACCCCTAAGGGAAATGTAATTGCACTGCCAGGTGGATCAACGCCGGTGGATTTTGCATACACAGTTCATACTGAAGTGGGAAATAAATGTGTAGGCGCCAAAGTAAATGGTCGTTTAATGCCACTAGAAACAAAACTAAATAACGGAGATGTAATTGAAATCGTAACCAATAAAAATCCAACTGCGGGTCCGAGTCGAGATTGGCTCAATTTTGTAAAAAGCCCAAGAGCTCGCTCCAAAATAAAAGCTTGGTTTACGAAAGAGCGGCGTGAAGAAGCAATCGATGCGGGACGTGAATCCATTGCCAGACAGATGCGCAAAGCTGGATTACCGTTGCAAAAAATCTTCGCCGGCCATTCCTTGCTGGAATTGGCTCACGAACTGCGTTATCCAGATATTGATTCACTTTATTCAGCTGTAGGTGATGGCCATATATCGGCCGCAGCTGTGATTGATAAATTGATGATGGCGTTAGGAATTGAAGATTCACATCCTGAACCAACAATGGAAGTTCCAACCGGTACGCCAATTGTTCGTAGAACATCAAGCGCGGTTGAAGTAGAGGGTGAAGGCGACGTTTTAGTAAAACTTGCCCGATGCTGCACCCCAGTTCCAGGTGATGAGATCATGGGATTTATTACCCGAGGCAGCGGCGTTTCAGTTCATCGAAAGGATTGCGTTAACGCTGGTGATTTAACTAAGCATCAAAATGATCGGGTGGTTAAAGTTAAATGGTTGGCTGGCGCTGCAACTATATTCTTAGTAAATATCCAAGTTGAAGCGCTTGATCGGGCCGGTTTACTTTCAGATATCACGAAGGCTTTGGCCGATCAGCAGGTAAACATATTAAACGCGGCAGTTAGTACTTCTAAAGATCGTGTTGCGATTTCGCGGTTTACTTTCGAAATGGCGAATGCAGTGCATTTGGATTCGGTTTTGGCGGCAGTGCGTCAAATCGAAGGCGTTTACGATGTCTCGCGCGTAGTTAATAATTAATTGAATTCAGCAAGATTTCGTTCAGCTTCAATTAACCAAATTTTACGCGCTTCCGCTGCATCACTTGCTTCTTGAGCTTTTTTAGCATTTCCAGCAGCATGTGCTTTCTGGGCTGCGCTTTCGTACCCAGCAATCGCTTTCTTCAATTGATCAACTACGTCTTGCGCACGGGCTTTGGCAGCAGGATCGCTCTTGCGCCATTTCTCTTCTTCGGCTTGTTTAATTGAATTGGCAATTTTGTCGATTCGTTTATCCATTGCTGCTCGAACTTCACGCTTAGTTATTCCGATTTTGCTCCACTCATTCATGAGTTCACGGAATTCCTTTTTAACTTTATCCAAATTGTCAAACGGAACCAGTGCTTCAATTCTTGGCAGCAGCTCTTCGCGCTTTGCTAGGTTCTCCGCCATTGACCCTTCGCGTTTTTCTAAGTCAGCATTTTTTGCAGCAAAGAATTTGTCCTGCGCAGTCTTAAATCGATTCCATAATTTTGTATCTTCTGAATGTTTACCACGGCCAGCTGATTT
This sequence comes from uncultured Actinomycetes bacterium, assembly GCA_964343655.1. Classification (GTDB taxonomy): domain Bacteria; phylum Actinomycetota; class Actinomycetes; order Nanopelagicales; family Nanopelagicaceae; genus ZLKRG08. Next base: position 1,820 of record CAYFKK010000023.1, read on the forward strand.
CCATTGATCCATTAAAGCTTTGTATTTCTTGGCAGTGTTCGCCCAATCAGTTGACTCAGCAAGTTTTTCAGCGGCATCAACAATTCCTTGTTTAACTGAGGAGACTTCCTTTTGAACTTCGGCAAGTTTGGCAAAATGAGTACGTCGACGTTTATCGAACTTGTTTCGAGACGATGAAAATCTTTTCCAAAGTTCGGCGTCCGCCTTCTTATCTAACCGTGGTGCTTTCTTCCACTCATCGAGCAGAGATTTCAGTTTTTCACTTGCTTTCTTCCATTCCTCAGAGTGAGTCAAACTCTCTACTTCTGAAACAATCCGTTCTTTTAAAGAAAGCGCTTCGGCTCGCTTGGCTTCCTTCTCGGCCTTTGCGGCTGCTTTCTTCGCTTCATAGTCAGCACGATAATTTTCAATTAACGCAGGTAATTGATCAACAGAAGCTACCAATGCCTGCAAATCACCTACGGCATTTATATGGTGAATTTGATCGCGCAATTTATTGACGGCATCATGTGCGTCAGATGGAACCATTGCACCGGTGCGAATTCGATCACCTAGCAGAGCTACTTCCGAAGCAACTGATTCAAATTTTCTAACAAAATAAGCTAAAGCTTCATCGGCTGATTTGCCGGGATAAGAACCAACTGCTCGCTCACCAGTTGGAGTTTTAACGTAAACAGTTCCGTCATCTGCAACTCGTCCAAACTTAGAAGGATCTCCAATTAACGCTGTTGCAGTTGATGGTGAGACGTGGCTTGCGACCTCACTTGGATTTTCGCTCATTTAATTCTCCTTCTAGTTGCGCGTAGGCTCGAGAGCTTTCCGTTATTAAGTGCTTAGGGCGGCAAAGGTACCCTTACTTCGTATATCTAGAAAAGTCGGGGGTAATTTCACTTGTTTATCGCCTCATTTCCCGCTCAAATGTTTGCGACCAATTGTTGGATTTTGGCGACCAAGAAAGGAAGTGAATGCGTCATCGTTGATCCCGGCATGCCTGATGTCAGTTTCGAAGTGAGTTCCATCGTCGAAAATAACAATCTGAAGCCGGTCGCGGTTCTTGCAACCCATGGCCACTTGGACCATACCTATTCGATAAAACCAATCTGTGATGGCTATGGGATTCCAACTTTGATCCATCCGGAGGATCGACCTTTTCTCGCTGCTCCAGAAAAATTGCATGGCGTTGAATTCACCGCAAATTTTATAACCGAAAAATTTTTTGAAAGTAAGGAAATTCGAGAAGTTAAGAGTGGTGAAATCCTTGATCTCGTTGGCATGAAATTTGAGGTGATACATGCACCTGGACATACTCGTGGTTCTATTATGTTTAAAGTAGATGATGAAATATTGATCTCAGGCGATGTGCTATTTAAAGGGTCAATCGGTAGAACCGATTTACCTACCGGCTCTTCTACTGATATGACAGATTCACTGCTTAAAAAGGTTCTACCTTTGGCAGATTCTTTAAGAGTTCTGCCAGGACACGGGCCAGAAACAACGATTGGCGATGAAAGAAAATACAATTCTTTCCTAAAACAAATAATTGCTGGGGGATACTAAATGGGGAAGCAGTTCCAAGCGCCAAAAGGCGTAAGTGAATACTTCCCACCTCGTTCAGTAGGTTTTGAATATGTTCGCGAATGTTTGATTGCTCCAGCCAAATTGGCAGGTTATGAATTGTTGGAGCTTCCAGCTTTTGAAGATACCGAACTCTTTAATCGCGGAGTTGGCGAATCAACTGACATTGTGACGAAAGAGATGTACACCTTCGAAGATCGAGGTGGTCGTTCCATAACATTGCGCCCCGAAGGAACGGCCGGAGTTATGCGCGCAGTAATTGAACACGGTTTAGATCGTGGTCAACTCCCAGTGAAAGTTTGGTACGCAGGTGCTTTTTTTAGAGCGGAACGTCCACAAAAGGGAAGGTATCGTCAATTTTACCAAGTGGGACTTGAAGCAATCGGTCTTGATGATCCATTGATTGATGCCGAAGTTATCGCAATAGCTGATGCTGGTTTTAAACGAGTCGGTCTTAAGAACTACAAACTAATGATCACCTCGCTTGGTGATGCCAAATCACGGGCAGCTCATAAGTTGGATCTAGTTAAATTCTTAAAGGGATTGAAATTAGATGAAGCAACTGCATTAAGGGCAGAAATCAATCCGCTTCGAATTTTCGATGATAAACGAGAAGAAATCATTACCTTGATGGGCAATGCACCATTACTAATTGATTATTTAAGCCCTGAATCAAGAACGCATTTTTCTAAGGTTTGTGAATTTTTGGATAATTTAGGAATCAAATATGAATTAGCACCGCGATTAGTTCGCGGGTTCGATTATTACACTGGAACAACTTTCGAATTTGCTCATAATGATTTGGGTGCCCAATCGGCCATTGGCGGGGGTGGACGATATGACCGGCTGATGCATGAATTAGGCGGCCAAGATTTGTCTGGTATTGGTTACGGTCTAGGTATCGATCGAGTTTTACTAGCTGCGGAAGCTGAAGGTATTTTAAAATCTGATTTATCGGCGCCGGACTTATTCCTCATCCCACTTGGTACGGCTGGTTCAGCCTTAAAAATCGCAAACGAGTTACGTAATGAAAATGTAAAAGTTGAAATTGCGTTTGGTGACCGTGCTCTCAAAGGTGCGATGAAAGCTGCCGATAAGTCGGGTGCTCGCTATGTAATCGTGCTTGGAGAGGCCGAAATCGAATCAGGAGATGTTGAAATTAAAGCGATGGCCACAGGCAAGGTTGAACGCGTTAGAATTGACGACCTCGCAAAGTTCTTCAACTAATTATTTAGGAATCCAAGGATCCAAATGTTGCGTACACATGGCGCCGGCGCCATCAGAGCCGAACACGTTGGCAAGACGGTAACGCTTGCGGGCTGGGTGGCGCGTAGACGAGATCATGGTGGCGTCGCCTTTATCGATTTGCGTGATGGAACCGGTTGGTCCCAAGTTGTTATTAACGATGAAAAAATTGCAGGAACATTACGCGCCGAGTATTGCTTGAAAATAATTGGCGAAGTTTCCAAGCGGCCAAGCGGTAACGAAAATAGCAATATCCCAACTGGCGAAATCGAAATCATTGCTAAGGAAGTTGAAATTCTGAGTGAAGCCGCGCCATTGCCGTTTCCGGTAGATAGCGGTGAAGATGTAGAAGTTAACGAAGAAGTTCGACTTCGGTATCGTTATTTAGATTTGCGCCGCGAGGGTCCAGCTGCAAATTTACGATTACGCTCTAAAGTTACCTCAACGATTCGCCGGGTGATGGAAGCGGAACAATTTCACGAAATTGAAACTCCATATTTAACCCGGTCGACACCAGAGGGCGCTCGTGATTTTTTAGTTCCAGTTCGACTTCAACCTGGCAGCTGGTACGCCCTTCCTCAGTCACCACAATTATTTAAGCAACTTTTAATGGTTGCGGGCATGGAGCGTTACTATCAAATTGCGCGTTGTTTCCGTGATGAAGATTTTCGGGCTGATCGACAACCTGAATTTACCCAACTTGATATCGAGATGTCCTTTATCGACCAAGAAGATATCTTGGCGCTTACTGAAAAACTCTTAGCTGAAATTTGGAAAACTGTTAAAAATTATTCAATTAAAACGCCAATCGAGCGAATGACTTACAAAGATGCGATGAATCAATATGGATCAGATAAACCAGATCGTCGTTTTGAATGCAAGTTAGTTGAAATGACTGAGTTCTTTAGCCAAACTAATTTTCGAGTTTTCCAGGCTGAATATGTTGGCGCAGTTGTTATGCCGGGAGGCGCTGCATCGCCACGCCGCGAATTAGATGCCTGGCAAGATTGGGCAAAAGCGCGTGGCGCTAAAGGTTTGGCTTATATCTTGGTTCAAGATGATGGAACTCTAGCCGGGCCAGTTGCGAAAAATTTATCGGAGAATGAAATTGCCGAAGTAGCGGCGAAGGCAAATGCCAAACCTGGTGACGCCATATTTTTTGCCGCCGGTAATAAACGAGATTCGCAATCTTTATTAGGTGCGGTTCGATTAGAAATCGGAAAACGATGCAATCTAATTGATGAAAATCAATGGGAATTTCTTTGGGTAGTAGATGCTCCAATGTTTGAACCAACTGATGATGGTGGTTGGACTGCGGTTCATCATCCATTTACTGGTCCAAAACCAGAATTTGCAAAAACCTTCGCAACCGACCCGGGTTCGGCCCTTGCCTATGCATATGACATAGTTTTAAATGGAACTGAGCTTGGTGGTGGTTCCATTCGAATCCATGATCAAAAGATTCAACGAGAGGTATTTAAGGTAATCGGATTAACTGATGCCGAAGCTTCAAGTAAGTTTGGTTTCTTGTTAGAGGCTTTCCAATATGGTCCGCCACCACATGGTGGAATTGCTTTAGGTTTGGATCGGTTAGCCGCATTGTTAAGTGGCTCAGATTCAATTCGTGAAGTTATTGCATTTCCAAAGACCGCATCAGGAGGCGATCCACTAACGGGTGCGCCAACACCAATTACTCCTGCGCAGCGCAAAGAATCTGGTATTGATGCGGCAATAGAGAAAAAGTAATGAAAAAACTTCCCTTAATTTTCCTAGCATTGGCAATCACGCTGACTGGCTGCGGAATACCTTCACAAAAATATGGTGCATCCAAATCCGAAGGTGTCTACTTCACTGTTCCATATTCATGGTATGAAATTCCAACTACAAGTTTGAATGCCGAAGAGAAGAAGAATGGCGATAATTTAGAACGTGCATTTCAAGTTAAATGGCAATTGGCATATTCAAAATCTCGCGATATCCGCCCAGGCGATGTCTTTAATCTTGCGACACCAGAAGTACCGATTGTTTATGCCCGAGTTCGCGAATTATTTCCAGCAGAGATCAATTCCATCAACTACAACGAAATGCGAAATGTGGTTGTGCCAGTAACTAAGTGGCTCGAAGCATCCGATAAAAATAGCAATAACATCAATTTACTGGACGATTACGACCGAATTGAAGTTGGCGCCCGCGGCATTCGGACAATCTTTACTTATGACTATAAAGGCATAGCAAGCTATATCGATCAAACAGTCTTGTTAACTCCTGATCGAAGCAAGCTTTATATGTTCATTGTGCGCTGTTCTGTCGCATGCCAAAAGAAATATAAGGAAGAGATGACAAAAATTGGCGATTCATTTACCGTTAGAGGTTCCAAATGAGCACAAATCTGAATAACCGTGAGGCAAATATTCAAAGCAGAACTCGCGATGTTGATCGCAAAACTCGAGTTCATCTAACGCTGTTTGATCGCGCTAAATTTTTACTACTATTTGCAGGAACTTATCTGTTTCTGGTTTGGGCTGCAATGTCCGATAACCCACTTCTTTCTTTTAGTGATGCAGCAATTGAAGTCGCAAACAATCGAACTTGGATCTTTTACTTAGCAGCAATTGAAATGATGCGCCAGGTTCATTTTGCATTAAGTGAAATTCTTGCTCCTTATCATGGCATCTGGCAGTCCTATTTCAAATTTATTGACCGATTAATTCATAGATTTAGCGACTGGACGAGATTTAGAATTTCACGTGTTATCAAAGCGTTAATTTGGATTGCAATTCTCGCAGTCATTCTTGGCGCAGTTTATAAATTACCGCCAGCACAAGCGCTATTCATGGCGCCTAAAGCCCTTTGGGCTGCGTTACCTCTATTGGCGCAATTGTTATTTGCCGTCTTTTTTATCTTAATTCAGTTTGTTGCAATGTTTTGGTTCTTAAGCCGCGGTGGAATCGATACCTATTTCCCTGACGATATCTCAACAAGATTTAGTGATGTATGGGGACAGGATCATGTTCTTGATCGCATCCGTGAAAATCTAGTTTTCCTTGAAAATCCTGAATCTATTGAAAAACACGGTGGATACGTTCCGGGCGGAATCTTGTTATGGGGCCCACCCGGAACTGGAAAAACTTTGATGGCGGAATCGATGGCTGGCGAAACGGGTAAGCCATTTATTTTTGTTGATCCAGGTGCGTTCAATAATATGTTTTTTGGAGTTGGTGTATTAAAAGTAAAATCTTTATTTAGAAAATTACGCAAACTTGCCCTTCGCTACGGTGGCGTCGTTGTATTTTTTGACGAAGCAGATGCCCTTGGTAATCGTGGAATATCCTCACAAGGCGCAGCGATGCAAAGCCCTTCTGACACCTGCCATGGCGGAACATATTTATCCGAAAGCGCATTAAATCTCATTTCACGAGAAAAATTTGTTGCTGGAAGCGCCGTTGGCGGTGGCGCCGGAATGGGAACTCTTCAGGCCTTGTTGACTGAACTTTCTGGATTAAAGAAACCGCGTGGATTTTTTAATCGAATTGTTCGCAGAACTTTGGGAATGCGCCCGAAGAATCCGCCCAAGTATCGAATCTTGGTCGTTATGGCAACCAATATGCCTGAGGCGTTAGATGAAGCGCTGTTGCGTCCTGGTCGAATTGATCGAATGTATCGGGTTGGTTATCCGAGCAAAGCCGGACGTGTTAGAAC
>CAYFKK010000023.1:8434-8701 GCA_964343655.1 uncultured Actinomycetes bacterium
TACCACGGGTGCGAAGATTAAAGACACGATTAATGAAGCTTTGATTTTTGCAATCAGAGATGGTCGCACGGAAATTACTTGGCAAGATGTAATTAAAGCTAAACAGCAGAAAGAACTGGGTCCATCCGAAGACGTTGATTATGTAGATCGTGAACGACACGCGATTGCTGTTCACGAAGCCTGTCACGCTGTAGTTGCTTATCGAGTTCGCCAGCACATGAATATTGATATTGCCACGATTGAAAAAGGCAGCGATTATCTTGGAAT
>CAYFKK010000023.1:8711-9363 GCA_964343655.1 uncultured Actinomycetes bacterium
TGCCAGTATTCCGCCAGATGATCAATTCACTAGATGGCGAACGGAATATGAAGCTGATATTTTGGTTTCACTTGCATCCCTTGCTGGCGAACGTCACTTCTTTGGTGGCGATAATTCATCAGGAGTGTCTGGTGATTTGGAGAGCGCAACGACAATCGCAGGATTGATGGAAGGCCATTGGGGCATGGGATCAACAATTTCATCTCATGCAAGTAATCGCAGATTAGAAGTTGGCGCACCAGGTGGTGGAAAGGGAAAAGGGCGAACCGATTCAAATCGAGAATTACGCCGCGCACTTTCGGATCGAATCGAAGATAACTAAAGAGGTTTGTACGAACGGGCTGAAAAATTGATTAAAGAGAATGAAGAAGAGATTCTATGTCTAGCTCATGCATTGGAAACACATAAGACTCTTTCCGGAGAAGATGTGATTGCAGTATTAGAAACTCGTTCTGGGTCGATAGTAGATGGTCGACCTTATGCAGAAAAATCCTTCATCAAAGAGATAAGGAAGTATCACGAATCTTGTCTTATCGCTCATCGCGAGCATCGCACCCCTGAAATCGCGCTTCCGCGTAGCTGATTCAGGTAGGCTTAAAACATGGGTCCAGGTGGAATTGCAACCATAATTGCGGCGGCATCACTTTTTGTC
>CAYFKK010000024.1:0-9288 GCA_964343655.1 uncultured Actinomycetes bacterium
GATCAAGATTATGCGCAGAATCGTCAGCGATTCTTAGCGGAGCAAGGTTATGCCTACAAAATTATCGATGCTGACGATATTTTTCAAGGTAAGTTTTAAACTTATCTAAATCAATCGAAAAATGGTCTACGTACTGACCGTTAATTTTAGTTACCGGAATTATCTCACCGAACTCTTTTTCTAATTCAGTATCTCCATCAATCAAAATTTCTTCGAGTTCAAAATTTAGTGAATCTGTGAGTGGCCTTAATTGCTCGAGAACTCGCTCGCATAAATGACAGCCGGTTCGCGAATAGACCGATACTTCAGCTTTTGGATTCACGCACCTATCATTTCATTTGATAGCGTTGCGGTTCTATGAAGCGCTTGATTCTCCTGCTGATTTCAACTTTAATCTCAGCACCGATTCTCGCCGCTCCAGCAGAAGCCTTTTTAGTTCGCCCAGCTACAACATGGGGTTATACCTTTGCTGGCGAAGTTGGTGGACCGGTTGCTTACGCAACGCCAACCACGGGTGCAAATTTAGAAAACCGGGCAACTTTTGAAGTCACATATACAAATTTTCCAGAGTGGGCAAAAGTTGAAATGCAGCGTGCCATCGACGTCTGGGCAAAATATTTTGATAGTTCAGTTCCAATTCAAGTTGATGCAAGTTGGGGTCGAACCGATCGCGCATCAGTTTTAGGGTATGCCCGACCTGGAAGTTACTTCTCAAATTTTGTCGGTGCTCCTGATGCAACATTTTGGTATCCATCCGCACTGGCAAATGCGCTTGCCGGAAAAGATTTGGATCGCGGCTCTCCGGAAATTGTTATTTCGGTAAATAGTGATGGCGCTTGGAATACCCGCGGAGATGGTGCACCAACAGATCGGGAATATGATTTAGAGTCAGTATTTATTCACGAAATTTGTCATGGGCTAGGTTTTTTATCGACCAATAATTACAGTTCAAATTACGGACTTGGCACACTGCAAAATCCCACGCCGTTTGATGCTTTTGTGCAAACTCCGGATGGCACCAGAATTTCAGAACTACCTAGCCCGTCGCCAGAACTTGGTCGGGCGTTAACAAACTATTTAGTTTGGTCCGGGCCAAAAGGTATTGCGGCAAATAACGGAGTCGCGCCAAAACTTTATTCGCCGAGCAAATATGAATCTGGTTCATCGATTAGCCATTTAGATGAAGCCACTTTTGGAAAAACTGGTGCCGATTCAGTTATGACACCAAATTTAGATGCCGGCGAAGTTTTTAAAGATCCGGGACCAATTGCGCTGGCTATGATGGAAGATATGCGCGCTAAACCACCGGCTGGAGTGGCTAAAGTTTTGCCGTTAGCGCCAACAAATGCTCGAGCATTAATCGGCGATAAATCTGCGATTATCACTTTCGATGCGCCGATAAATGCCCGCGCTGCACAAGTAACAGGTTATGCAATTAAAAATATTATTACTGGGGAAGAAACAAACGTTGAAAGTAGCCCAGCAACTGTTCCAAATTTGAAAAACGGTTCAACTTATGGATTTACAGTGGCTGCAAAGAATTCTCTCGGGCTTTCGGAGTTCGCCACTACTAATACTGTCACGCCCGCTAAAGCATGGAGCGAGTCTGTAATTGATCGAAATAGCGATGCTAAGGCTTTAGCAACAACAGTTTTTAAGAAAAATCCAGCAATCGCATATGTAGATAGCCAAAAACAAATTTTGAAAATTGCGTTATGGAATGGGCGTACTTGGAATAAGACGATTATCGAAGATGGCGAAAAAGTTGGTTCGGCACTATCGGTCTGTACCGATACAAAACGAATTCATATTTTCTACACTGACACAGTCAAGCGAGATTTGTTTCACGCCACTTTTGATGGCAAGAAAGTTGTAGTGGAAACCGTTGATGGTGATGGTCCGGTGGTGCAAAGTTATAAAGATTTAGATCGAATTCGAACCGCTAGCAACGTAAGTGTTTCAAACGCATGTGTAATAACAAAGGAAGGAATTCAAGTTTTTTATCGCGATGAGAGCCAAGGCATTTTGCTTGGCGCAATCAAAAGTCCAGGAGCTGAGTGGGAGTATGAATTAGTCGATGGCGATCGGAAAACAGATGGCCGCACCGAAGGCGATGTTGGTTTCCATTTAAAGGCGATTAACACTGGTGGAAAAACGTATTTAATTTACGATTCTGTGACTTCGGTAAATACCAAACGCGATGCTATCTCTGGCGAAATTCGATTGGCGATTAGAAAGAAGGCGGATTTTTCTGCTTGGGAGTATCAAACATTAGATAGCCCTAGAGAAAATGTTGCAGTTGCCGGCTACGACGTTGACATTACAAAATCTGGAAAACAAATTCTGGCCACCTGGATGACGGCACCAACTACCTCAATTCCAAATCCAGATTACATTCGCTGGCAAGTATTGGGGGGCGAAATCATTGCTTCAACCTTAAGTAAATTTGGTAATCCAAATGCTTATTTGTCACTAAATGAAAACTTGTTATTAGTTAATTGCGAATTACGACTATGTGTAATGGATACAAAGTTAGCAAAAGGAAAATTGGTAAGTTCCTGGCAGTCAACTGATCCAATCATGTCTGATTGGATTCAATGGAAACGAAATCGTTATGCCGTTGCTGGCATTAACGGAAGACTGGTAGCGCTAAAGTAATTAGTTACTTTTTAGCGTTACGGCGCTGAATACGAGTCTTCTTTAGAAGTTTCTTATGCTTCTTCTTCGCCATGCGCTTGCGGCGTTTTTTGATTACGGAACCCATGGCCGTAGATTAGCGTGAAGTTAATCGATTTAACGAACCATCAACCAAAATTACTGCGCCCAGTTCATCAGAATAGCCAAATGCACTTATTTCGCTGCCGTTTATCGATTTGCGCTCGATTATCTTTCCTCGGCTGTCAAAAGTAATGATTGAAATTTTTCCACTTTTAGTAGCAAATGCCGCTATGAAATTCTTCTTAGCGGCGACAACTTTTGCCGGTCCGATAGCTGGAAATCGAGTGGTCCAAGTAGGTGCGAAGTTGCTCGTGAATTTTGTAACGACCGCTTCAGTTTTCTTACCTACAACCGCGCTGCCCCCAAGGAAATAATTAGAAGTTCCGCTTATCCAGCGCCGTTCAGCATTTAAGTTGCTGCTTCGAACCAAATTTGGTTTGGAAATTTTAAAAAGAATTCCATCTCTTTTCGCTGCCAAATTTTTGCCAAATAGTTTTTCAGCTGAACTGCCCGCAAGGTAGTTATTATTTAGCACCACATTAACTTCTGAACTATTTTTGCCAATTAGATTTAATTTACTGGTTACGCCATCCCAATTAAGATAAAAACCAGCAATACCAGTTTCAGTCGCCACAGATCCGGCGACTAAATTTCCATATGCGCTTTTAACCCAAACTGGCATACCAACTTCTACTCCTTTAGCTTCCAAAACTTCACCAGAGGTAGAAATTTTCCAACGCCAAATTTGTGTGGCATTTCCACGAGAAATGCTTTGCGGTGCAACGACGACATTATCTGGATTCAACGGCGCACTTGCTGGTGGATTGTTAATTGTTGTCGCAACCGCCCCACTACCAAAAACCAAGAAATTTCCATCTGAATCTACTGAAGCAGCGCTCACAAAACTTTCAGTTGGGCCCGTTAATTGAATCTGTGGGCCACTTTCGATTTGCGCAAAACCATTTTTTTCTAGGTTGCCAATCAACAAAATTTTTTCTTTTGAAACTGCAAAATTTGATGGAACAACATCGGCAGTTGCGTTCGGCAAAATTAAAAATGGTAAAAGTAACGCGACAAACCGTTTCAAAATTTAACCCAGTTCAATTGAGCGATCGTGTGCTGCTTTCATTGCATCTTTCACAATTTTAGTTAAATCAGATTTTGTAAAATTTGCGAGCGCAGCTGCAGTTGTGCCGTTAGGACTTGTAACATTTTCGCGCAAAGTTGTTGCGCTCTTGCCGCTACTTTCCAATAACTTTGCCGCACCTATAAATGTTTGTACCGTTAACTTGGTGGCATCCGCTTCGGAAAGGCCAAGCTCTTTGGCGCCAGCAATCATCGCTTCGACAAATGCAAAAAAGTACGCTGGACCAGAGCCTGACGTGGCAGTAACTGCATCCTGCAAAGCTTCGTCAATTTCAATCGCGATCCCAGACGCATTTAGTAACTCAGCGACAAATTCTCGTTGCTGCGAATTTACCGATGCACCAACAGAATATCCGGCTGCGCCTTGGCCAATTAGCGTAGGCGTATTTGGCATTACCCGAACAATTGGATTTTCATTTGCTAAACCTTTAGCAATAGTAGAAATTTTCTTCCCGGCAACAAAAGAAACTACAAGCGCAGTTGGGTTTAATTCACCCTTAATTTCAGTTAAAACAGCTTCTAAATCTTGCGGTTTAACCACGACAAGTAAGGCATCGGTTTTTGATAATTCGGAGCCGATTTTGATGCCATAGAGATCAACTAATTCATCGCAGCGTTCGCTCCGTTTTTCAATTACAGAAATTGAATTTGCATCGTAACCAGCTTTTAATAACGCAGCAATTAACGCTTCGCCCATTACACCGGCGCCAATTAGTGATATCTGTTTCATCTCTTTTGTGGCCACAGCGAAAGGTTACCTGTATTGGTAGGCTTCCCGTCTTATGACTGAAATTGCTTCGGGTTTTACCCGAGATTGGGTTGAATTCACAGACCCAAATAATGAAGAAGCAATCTTTAAATGTGATTTAACTTGGCTAACCTCAAACTGGAGCTGTATCTACGGCTCGGGCTGTAAAGGATTATTTAAAGATCGACCAAATGATGGTTGTTGCACCGAAGGTGCGATGTACTCCGATACCGCAGATGAGCTTCGCGTTACTAAAGCGGCGCAGCGATTAACTCCAGATATGTGGCAGTTCTACAACGAAGGCCATTCCAAAAGTGGAAAATTGAATATCAGTGAAAAAGATGAAGACGGCGAGCGCAAAACTCGCCAAGTTGAAAAATCTTGTATTTTTTTAAATCGAAAAGAATTTGATGGCCAATTTGGCTGCGCACTGCATCACCTCGCGCTAAAAGAAGGTAAAAATCCGCTCGAGTTGAAACCAGATGTTTGTTGGCAATTACCGATTCGCCGCAGTTACGAATTGCGACCTATCGCCGAACACGAATCGCTCGTTACTGTAATTGGTGAGTACGAACGCCTTGGCTGGGGCGAAGGTGGCGAAGATTTTGATTGGTACTGCACAAGTAATACCGAAGCGCATGTAGGTAAAGAACCGGTTTACAAATCGAATCAGGCCGAACTTGTCGCTTTGATGGGTGAAGCTGCCTACAAAATTTTGGCGAAAATCTGTGACTCCCGAATGGAACTTTTAAATAAACGTAATTTGCCGTTATTTATTAATCACCACCCAGCAACGCTAGCTAATAAATAGTCACCGCAAAGTCCTAAGATTTAACTTATGGCCCGCGCAAAAGAAGAGCTCTTCCGCTGTAGCGAGTGTGGCTGGAGTAGCGCCAAATGGGTTGGCCGCTGCGGCGAATGCCAAGCTTGGGGTAGCGTCGAAGAGGTTGGCGCACCAAAGAAACTTTCATTAGTTGCTGGGAAAGTTACTTCACCTGCAACTCCAATTGGCGATGTCGATTTATTATCGGCAAAAGCGCGCGCTACCGGAATCGAAGAGTTAGATCGCGTATTAGGTGGCGGTTTAGTTCCTGGTGCAGCAATTTTGTTAGCGGGCGAACCAGGTGTTGGAAAATCCACATTATTACTATCGGTGGCAGCAAAAGTAGCGCGTAACGGAATTAATTCGCTTTATATTAGCGGCGAAGAGTCAGCCGCTCAGGTTCGACTTCGCGCCGAACGAATTGGCGCAGTTGATCAAAAATTATGGCTAGCAGCCGAAACTGATTTAAGTTCGGTGATTGCACATATTGATTCGGTAAAACCACAATTATTAATTATCGATAGCGTGCAGACCGTAGGTAGCAACGCAGTTGATGGCGCGCCAGGCGGGGTCACTCAAGTTCGTGAAGTTGCTGGCGCCTTAATTAGAATCGCAAAAGAGCGCGACATAACTTTGCTATTAGTCGGCCATGTAACTAAAGATGGTTCGATTGCCGGACCGCGTCTGCTCGAACATATCGTCGATGTAGTTTTGAATTTTGAAGGCGAACGTCATTCCCGTCTGCGCTTAGTTCGGGCAATTAAAAATCGCTTTGGCGCTAGCGATGAAGTTGGCTGTTTTGATTTAACTGATACCGGCATCGAAGGCGTAGCTGATCCGACTGGGCTATTTACTTCGCGCCATGTTGAACCAGTTCCGGGTACCTGTGTAACGGTCACGCTAGAAGGACGTCGCCCGTTACTCGCAGAAATTCAAGCGCTAGTTAGCGCGGGACGCGAAAATGATTTTGGAAATGCCCGCCGAGTTACCAGTGGCATGGATTCATCGCGCACCTCAATGACTTTGGCAGTTCTAGAACTTCGCGCAAATGTTCGTTTAAGTGGTCGCGATGTTTATGTAGCAACAGTTGGCGGTATGAAAATGAGCGAACCAGCAGCAGATTTAGCTGCCGCGTTGGCAATTGCTTCCGCTGCAAAGGGTTTAGCTTTGCCAGCAGATTTGGTAGCGATTGGTGAAGTTGGTTTGGCAGGTGAAATCAGAAAGGTATCTGGCGTAAAACGCAGATTAGAAGAGGCGTTCCGATTAGGTTTCAAACGGGCGCTTGTTCCGACTGGATCTGATGTAAAAATTGTCGGCATGGAAATTGTTGAAGTAAATCGAATTGACACCGCACTTACCAAGGTAAAGATTTAAGTCGCTTTGTGAATCAAGATTAGGCTGAAGGCGTTTGCGCTAAATCTTCTGGTGAATCTGGTGTGTTCGCCTTCGCATTTCCAACAAAAGTGAACTCATCATCTTTTGCATCAACCAAAATGATTTCGCCATCTGACAATTCGCCAAAGAGAATCCGCTCGGAAATTGGATCCTCGATATCGCGTTGAATTGTGCGGCGGAGTGGACGTGCGCCAAGCAATGGGTCGTAACCCTTCTTAGCTAACAAATCTTTCGCAGCTTTCGTTAATTCGATACCCATATCTTTTGCACGTAGCCGCTCGTCCAAGCTCGCAATCATCAAATCAACAATCTGAATGATCTGTTCTTGCGTCAACTGGTGGAAGACGATTACATCATCGATACGATTTAAAAATTCTGGGCGGAAGTGGTTCTTTAACTCTTCACCAACTTTGCCCTTCATTCGTTCGTAATTTGTTAAATCATCATCGCTATTTGCAAAGCCCAAGCCAAGGCTCTTTGAAATATCGCGAGTACCTAAGTTTGTGGTCATGATGATGATGGTGTTCTTAAAATCAACGGTGCGCCCTTGCGCATCGGTTAGGCGGCCATCTTCCAAAACCTGCAACAGTGAATTGAAGATATCTGGGTGCGCTTTTTCAATTTCATCAAAGAGCACTACCGAGAATGGTCGACGACGAACTTTCTCAGTTAATTGGCCACCCTCGTCATAACCCACATATCCTGGAGGGGCGCCGAATAAACGAGAGGCGGTATGACGTTCGGAGTATTCCGACATATCAAGTTGAATCAAGGCATCAGCATCGCCAAATAAGAATTGTGCCAATGTACGAGAAAGTTCAGTTTTACCAACGCCTGATGGCCCGGCAAAAATAAATGAGCCACCTGGACGGCGTGGATCTTTCAGACCAGCACGAGTCCGACGAATTGCTTGTGACAAAGCTTTGATTGCTTGCTCTTGTCCGATTACGCGCTTATGTAACTCTTCTTCCATGCGAAGCAAGCGAGCAGTTTCTTCTTCGGTTAACTTAAATACTGGAATACCAGTAGATGCTGAAAGAACTTGGGCAATTAACTCTTCGTCAACTTCAGTCACTTGATCAAGATCGCCAGATTTCCAAGCTTTCTCTTTCTCGGCACGTTCATTAATTAAATTCTTCTCATCATCGCGAAGCGCTGCTGCTTTTTCAAAATCCTGACCATCAATTGCCGATTCTTTATCGTGGCGAATTTTTGCAATTCGATCATCGTATTCGCGGATCTCCGGCGGCACAGTCATGCGCTTGATTCGAAGTCTAGATCCAGCTTCATCAATTAAATCAATCGCCTTGTCTGGCAAGAAGCGATCGGAAATATAGCGATCGGCCATATTTGCTGCTGCAGATAGCGCGCCATCGGTAATTGAAACTCGGTGATGAGTTTCGTAACGATCGCGTAGGCCTTTCAAAATTTCAATGGTGTGCGCAACTGATGGCTCTTTAACTTGAATTGGTTGGAATCGGCGTTCAAGAGCAGCATCTTTTTCTAAATGCTTGCGATATTCATCCAAAGTGGTTGCGCCAATTGTTTGTAATTCACCACGAGCCAACATTGGCTTCAAAATCGAAGCAGCATCAATCGCACCTTCGGCAGCGCCGGCGCCAACCAAAGTATGGATTTCATCAATGAAAATAATGATGTCGCCGCGAGTTTTAATCTCTTTTAAAACTTTCTTTAACCGCTCTTCGAAATCACCGCGGTAGCGTGATCCAGCAACTAAGGCGCCTAGATCTAATGAGTAAAGTTGTTTATCCTTTAAAGTTTCTGGCACATCGCCACGAACAATTGCTTGCGCTAAACCTTCAACCACAGCTGTTTTACCAACACCAGGTTCGCCAATTAACACTGGATTATTTTTGGTACGACGAGAAAGAATCTGCATTACGCGTTCGATTTCGTTATCGCGACCAATTACTGGATCTAATTTAGCTTCTCGCGCCGCTTGAGTTAAGTTGCGACCAAATTGATCTAAAACTAAAGATGTCGCTGGTGTGCCTTCGGCTGGACCGCCAGCTGCAACGGCTTCTTTTCCTTGGTAACCAGATAGCAATTGAATAACGGTATTGCGTACTCGAGATAGATCTGCACCCAGTTTTACTAAAACTTGGGCGGCGACACCTTCACCTTCGCGAATTAAGCCAAGCAAAATATGTTCGGTGCCAATGTAGTTGTGGCCAAGTTGTAGCGCTTCGCGAAGTGAAAGTTCTAAAACTTTTTTAGCGCGTGGCGTAAATGGAATGTGGCCGCTAGGTGCTTGTTGTCCTTGGCCAATAATTTCTTCAACTTGTCCGCGCACACCATCTAACGAGATTCCCATACCCTCAAGTGCTTTGGCGGCAACGCCTTCCCCTTCGTGAATCAAGCCAAGTAAAATATGTTCGGTGCCGATGTAATTGTGATTGAGCATGCGAGCTTCTTCTTGCGCGAGAACAACAACGCG
>CAYFKK010000025.1:0-9273 GCA_964343655.1 uncultured Actinomycetes bacterium
TCCGCTTTTTTATTTTTCACATCCAGCAAAGGAGATGGTTCATGACAACATTTGTTGATCGGGTAACGCTCTTTGCTGCTGCCGGAAAAGGTGGCGATGGCTGCGTATCAATTCATCGTGAAAAATTTAAACCATTAGGTGGACCAGATGGTGGTAACGGTGGTCGCGGTGGTGATGTGATGTTAATTGTTGATCCAAATGTCACAACGCTTTTAGATTTTCATCATTCACCACATCGCCGTGCCACAAGTGGTCGCCAAGGTTATGGTGATCGCAAAGATGGCTCAAATGGCGAAGATTTAATTTTAGGTGTGCCAAATGGAACTGTTGTTTATGATTCAAATGGAGTTCAGATTGCAGATTTAGTTGGAACTGGTACAACATTTTTAGCAGCCGAAGGTGGTCGTGGTGGTTTAGGAAACGCGGCGCTAGCAAATTCAAAACGACGTGCACCAGGATTTGCGTTGCTTGGCGAACCAGGTGAAGAACGCACATTAACTCTAGAATTAAAAAGCGTTGCCGATATTGCGCTAGTTGGATTTCCATCCGCAGGTAAGTCATCTTTGATTGCGGCAATTTCACAAGCTCGACCAAAGATTGCAGATTATCCATTCACAACATTGGTACCAAACCTTGGCGTGG
Organism: uncultured Actinomycetes bacterium; assembly: GCA_964343655.1. Lineage (GTDB taxonomy): Bacteria > Actinomycetota > Actinomycetes > Nanopelagicales > Nanopelagicaceae > ZLKRG08. The sequence goes on from CAYFKK010000025.1 coordinate 643, forward strand.
TCCAAGCGGGTGAAACGCGATTCACTGTTGCCGATGTCCCAGGTTTAATTCCTGGGGCCAGCCAAGGTAAAGGTTTGGGATTGGAATTTTTACGCCACGTCGAACGCTGCGTTGCATTGGTTCACGTTTTAGATTGCGGCACATTGGAAACTGATCGCAATCCAATCGATGATTTAGAAATAATTGAATCGGAGTTGCGTCAATATGGCGGTTTGGAAAATCGGCCAAGAATTGTGGCGTTAAATAAAGTTGATCTACCTGATGCAAAAGTTATGGCCGAGATGGTTACCAAACCTTTGCAAGATAAAGGTTATGAGGTTTATCCAATTTCAGCGGCAACGCGAGAAGGAATTCAAGAACTTCTTTGGGCCATGGCCAAACTTGTGCAAAATGCTCGCGCCAAAATTAAATCTGATGAAAAAACCAGAATTGTCTTACGTCCAATGGCTGTAAATGATTCTGGTTTTACGGTAACTGCTAACAAGGATGGTTCATTCACGGTTATTGGAAAGAAAATTGAACGTTGGGTCCGGCAAACAAATTTCCAAAATGCTGAAGCGATTGGCTATTTGGCAGATCGGTTAGCAAGTGCTGGCGTTGAAAAGGAATTATTTAAAAAGGGTGCGGTCGCCGGAAGTGAAGTTCGAATTGGTGAAGATGCAAATGCCGTGGTCTTTGACTGGGAGCCAACTATTGAAGCTGGCGCCGAAAAGCTAGCTGGAAATCTGCAACGCCGGGGGGAAGATGCACGAATCGATAATCCATGGCGCGCTGATGAAAAAGTTAAAGATCAGCTAACCGAGAGTGAAATTGCGCGACAATGGGAGTACAACGTAGAAAATCCAAATACGCCAGGAGATAAATGATGCGCTCAGAGATTGCAACGGCTAAGCGGATTGTTATCAAAATTGGCTCATCTTCGTTAACTGGAAAGGCTGGCCAATTTTTAGATCCAGCTGCAGTTGACTCGTTAGTGGATGTGGTTGCAGCTGCCAAAAAACGCGGCGCAGAAGTTGTGGTGGTTACCTCAGGCGCAATTGCTGCTGGTCTAGCACCGCTAGGTTTAAAAGAGCGGCCACGCGATTTAGCTACCCAACAAGCGGCGGCATCGGTTGGCCAAGGATTACTAATTCATCGCTACACCGAAAGTTTTGCGCGATATGCCATTACGGCTTCACAAGTACTTTTAACTACCGCGGATGTAGTGCGCCGCTCGCATTATCAAAGCGCCCAGCGCACATTATCTAAATTATTAAGTCTTGGGGTGGTGCCAGTAATTAATGAAAATGATTCAGTTGGCACCGGAGAAATTCGATTTGGCGATAACGATCGATTATCTGCACTTGTTTCACTTTTAATTGATGCCGACTTACTCGTACTAGTTAGCGATATCGATGCACTTTACGATGCGCCACCAAGCCAAAATGGTGCAAAGCGCATCAGTGAAGTTACTGATTTTTCAAAATTAGATGGAATTGAAATCGGCGGCGCTGGCTCTGCTGGGGTGGGCAGCGGAGGAATGGTTACCAAAATCGAAGCGGCACGGATTGCGGCAAGTAATGGAACTGCCATGCTTTTGACTTCTGCGCAAAACTTATCGGCGGCGCTATCTGGCGACGAAGTTGGAACTTTTTTCCATGCTGGAAAAGTGACCAAGAGTGCGCGTTTGCTTTGGTTAGCCCATGCTTCTTCGGCCAACGGCAAGCTTTATTTAGATGCCGGAGCAACTAAGGCAATTGTCGAACGAAGTGTTTCGCTACTCCCTGCTGGCGTAACAAAAGTTGAAGGCAACTTTGAAGCTGGCGATAGCGTAGATTTAGTTGGCCACGATGGCAAAGTAATAGCGCGCGGCCTTGTAAATTTTGATTCAGATGAAATTCCGCAAATGTTGGGCCGTTCGACTAAAGAGTTAGCGGCAACTTTGGGCGCTGAATTTGAACGCGAATTAGTGCATCGTGATGATTTAGTAATTCTTTAGTATTTGTTTAAATTTGATTAGCAATCTGTTGCATAACATCTACAACTTTCTTGCTCATCGAACCATCATCCGTTGGGTAATCACTTAATTTAACAATCACTACTCCAACATCCTGTTGTACATAGACGTATTGGCCATGTAGCCCATCGAGCATCATTACACCTGGATATGGGTGCCAAATCTGCGCGCCATAACCCCATTCGTCCAGCGTTACAACTGGCTCTTTTAATCGCGCCATCCATTTAGCACTGATTACATTTTGGCCACCAATTGCAGCTCCACCGTTATTCATTAACAACTGACCAATTCGGGCATAATCACGTGCAGTTGCGTTGAAGCAACAAAATGTTTTTTCCAATCCACCTACATGATCGACATTCCAAAATGCGCGATCTTGGGCGCCTATTGGTTGCCAAACATTTTTTTCAAAATATTTTGAAACTGTCTGGCCGGTAATTTTCTGGATTACCATGCCAAGCATTTGGGTATTGATACTTTTATAACTTGGATCATTACCTGGAGTTCCGGTCATCTTCCGATTGTGCGATAGCCACCATTTCAAATCTGTTGAGGCATACATCTGTGCAATCGCAACGCCCCATCCTTGCGGTCCAGTTGGGTAGTCATCTTTTGCGGCAATCCCCGAGTTCATGTCGAGTAAGTCGCGGATAGTAATTTGATCAAACGATGTGCCAGCCTTGTATTCTGGCAAAATACTTACAAAGGTGTCGCTCTCTTTTAATTTTCCTTCATCGATTAATTGACCAATCATGAAAGAGGTCAAAGTTTTCGCTGCCGAATAAGAAGGAAATGGTGTTTTTTCATCTTTTCCGTTGAAATACTTTTCAAAAATTACTTTGCCATTTTTAATTACGATAAAAGAATTTGTCTTAGATTCACTAAAGAACTTTTCTAGCGCAACGTTGTCGCCACCAAAATTAACTACTGATGGAAGCTGGCCATTTCCTTTGGTCCACGCCAATCGTTGGTCAGCTGGTTCGATGTAATGAGCTGGCATCAGGTACGGCGTCTTAGATGCTGGGGCAAGGCCAAGTTTGATTGTCGCAATCGGTTCGGGATATCGAATAACTTTCATAAATCCGAATAGGGCTAAGTAAATTACCAAGAGGGTTGCGACTGTGCGCTTAATTAATTTGAACACCTCGTAAGAGTATTCCCCGATAGGCTTTCCGTCATGGAAGCGGCGGCAATTGTTAGCGAACTTGCGCGTAAAGCACGTCTAGCCTGGCGTTCATTGGCAAGCGCCAGTAGTTCCGAGCGCTCTGCTGCGCTTATAAAAATCGCAGAGGAAATTGATAGCCGGATTCCTGAAATTGTGGCGGCAAATCAGAAGGATCTTGAACTTGGCCGGGCTGAAAATTTAAATTCACAGTTGATGGATCGATTACTTCTAGATGAAACCCGCGTCAAAGCAATTGCCAATGGTGCGCGAAAAGTGGCGAAGCTGCCTGATCCACTTGGCCAAACATTGCGGGATCGAACTTTGCCAAATGGTTTAAATCTTCGCCAAGTTACCGTGCCATTTGGTGTAGTTGGAATGGTTTATGAAGCTAGACCAAATGTCACCGTTGATGCAGCTGTAATTTTAATTCGCAGTGGGAATGCCGCGCTGCTTCGAGGGTCTTCAAGTGCCGAGAACAGTAACAAGGTATTAGTAGAAATCATGCGCGATGCATTGGCGAAGACAAATATTTCGCCAGATGTATTGCAATTAATCCCGGCAACAGATCGGGCAACGACAAAAGCGTTATTGAATGCGCGCGGCGAAGTAGATTTAGTGATTCCACGCGGAAGCGCAAGTTTGATTCGGATGGTGGTCGATGAAGCTACCGTGCCAACAATTGAAACAGGCGCTGGTGTCTGTCACGTTTATGTAGATGAAGCTGCTGACTTAGAAAAAGCCTTACCAATTTTGATAAATTCAAAGACGCACCGCCCAAGCGTTTGTAATGCAGCCGAAACTTTATTAGTACATAAAACAGTAGCCGAGAAATTTTTACCAACTGCATTGAAAGCTTTAAATGAAGCTGGAGTAATTATTCATGCCGATGCCAAGGCCAAAGCAATTGCCGACCAGCTTGGGATCAAAAGCGAATTGGCGACTGATGAAAATTTTTCTACTGAATACGGCGTACTGGAGATGAATGTGGCCGTGGTTGATTCGCTTGACGCAGCCAACGATCACATTAATAAATATGGAACGAAACATACTGAAGCAATTGTCACAGAATCACAAAGCAATGCCGATAAATTTATTAAGCAATCAGATTGCGCTGCCGTGATGGTAAATGCTTCAACAAGATTTACCGATGGTGAAGAAATGGGCATGGGCGCGGAGATCGGAATTTCGAATCAAAAATTGCATGCTCGTGGTCCAATGGGGCTCGAAGAGATGACAACCACCACTTGGATTGTCACCGGTAGCGGGCAAATTCGCAGTTAATTACCTATTTAATTAGAATTCCCAATCTATGGCTCACCTATCTCGCGCAGATGTCGCAAATTTGGCAAAACTAGCCCGAATTGAAATGACCGACGGCGAACTTGATGCGCTGACAACAGAATTTGATTCCATTTTAGATGCGGTAGAAAAAGTTCAAGCAATTGCGAAACAAGATATCAAACCAACTTCGCACCCATTGCCATTGGTAAATGTGACAAGACCTGATGTAGTGCAGTCGAGTCTTACGCCAGAAGAAGCGCTAAGTGGTGCTCCCGAAAGTGAAGATCAGCGCTTTCGAGTGCCGCAGATTTTGGGTGAAGAGTGAGCATTAAATTAACGGCTAGCCAGATGGCCGAAGCGCTTTCTAAAAAAGAAATTTCATCAGTTGAATTAACGAAAGCTCACTTAGATCAAATTGAAAAAGTTGATGGAAAAGTTAAAGCGTTTTTACATATTGACCAAGACGGCGCGTTAGCGCAAGCAAAAGCAGCTGACGAACTTCTGGCAACCGGAAAAGCTGCGCCATTAACTGGCGTACCCCTTGCGTTAAAAGATGTTTTTGCCCAAAAGGGAATTCCAACAACCTGTGGTTCAAAAATTTTGCAAGGTTGGAAGCCACCTTATGACGCCACTTTGGTAACAAATTTAAAGAAAAATGGCATTGTCATTTTAGGTAAAACAAATATGGATGAATTTGCAATGGGTTCATCAACAGAAAACTCTGCTTATGGCCCAACCCATAATCCGTGGGACTTAAACAGAATCCCTGGTGGATCTGGTGGCGGTTCTGCTGCAGCACTTGCCGCATTTGAAGCACCACTTTCTATTGGAACCGATACCGGTGGTTCGATTCGCCAACCTGCTGCAGTTACCGGAACCGTTGGCGTGAAACCAACTTATGGCGGTGTTTCGCGCTATGGATTAGTGGCATTCTCTTCATCACTAGATCAAGGTGGCCCATGTGCGCGCACTGTTTTAGATGCAGCTTTATTACATGAAGCAATTGCCGGCCATGATCCAAAAGATGCCACAAGTATTGATGAAAAAGTTCCGGCAGTAGTTGCCGCAGCAAAATCTGGTGAAGTTAAAGGTTTGAAAATTGGCGTCATCAAGGAATTGCAAGGTGATGGATACCAAAAAGGTGTCCTAAATCGTTTTCAGGATTCTCTGGATTTGTTAGCACAGGCCGGCGCTGAAATTGTGGAAGTTTCTTGCCCGAGTTTTGAATATGCCTTAGCCGCTTATTACTTAATTGCTCCTTCTGAAGCTTCATCAAATTTAGCTCGCTTTGATGCGATGCGTTATGGCTTACGTGTTGGCGAAGGTTCTGCCGAAGAAGTAATGGCGGCAACCCGTGATGCTGGCTTTGGGCGCGAAGTGAAACGGCGAATTATTTTGGGAACTTATGCGCTTTCAAGTGGTTATTACGATGCTTATTACGGAAGCGCCCAAAAGGTACGCACATTAATTATGCAAGATTATGCCAAAGCATTTACCAACGCAGATGTTTTGGTTTCGCCAACTTGTCCAACTACTGCCTTCAAGATTGGTGAAAAAACAGCGGATCCAGTTGCAATGTATTTAAATGATGTGGCCACTATTCCAGTTAATTTAGCAGGCATTTGTGGCATGAGTTTGCCAGCTGGTTTAGCGGATGAAGATTCTTTGCCAGTTGGATTTCAGATTATGGCGCCGGCGATGCAAGATCAACGTCTATACAATGTTGGTGCTGCGCTTGAAGCAGCGCTGCTTTCAAAATGGGGCGCACCGTTACTTGATAAGGCGCCGGCGCTATGAAATACGAAGATTTAATTACAAAGTACGAGCCAGTTATGGGCTTGGAAGTTCACGTTGAATTAAATACCAAATCGAAGATGTTCTGCTCGTGCGCGACCGAGTTTGGTGCCGAACCAAATACCCAAACCTGTCCAGTTTGCTTAGCGCTTCCTGGGGCACTGCCCGTTGTAAATGAAAAAGCTATTGAATCAACAATCAAAATAGGTTTGGCCCTTAATTGCAAAATTGCTCCATACAGCCGATTTGCACGCAAAAATTATTTTTACCCTGATATGCCGAAGAATTTTCAGATTTCACAATATGACGAACCAATTTGTCACGATGGTTTTGTAGATGTTGAAATCGAAACCGAAGAAGGCCCAAAAGAGTTTCGAATTGAAATTGAACGGGTTCACATGGAAGAAGACACCGGAAAATCACTCCACGTCGGTGGTTCAACTGGTCGAATCCATGGCGCGGAATATTCACTTCTTGATTACAACCGAGCTGGAATTCCATTGGTCGAAATTGTCACCAAAATAATTCCGGGCACCGGAAAATATGCGCCAGAAGTTGCCAAAGCTTATGTTGCAGAATTGCGCGACATTTTGCGCGGACTTGGCGTTTCGGATGTGAAGATGGAACAAGGTTCGCTGCGATGCGATGCCAACGTTTCGCTTAGATTAATTGGTTCGGCTGAACTTGGAACTCGGAGCGAAACAAAAAACGTAAACTCTTTACGCTCGGTCGAACGCGCAATTCGCGGTGAAATGGTACGCCATGCTGAAATTTTGGAATCTGGCGGAAAAATAAAACAAGAAACTCGACACTTCCTAGAAGATACTGGGCTAACTCGGGCGGGTCGATCAAAAGAACAAGCCGAGGATTATCGTTATTTCCAAGAACCAGATTTAGTTCCAGTTGCACCAAGTGATTCTTGGATAACCGAATTAGCCAAAACATTGCCAGAGAAACCTTCGATTCGTCGCAAACGGTTACAAGAAAGTTGGTCGGTACCAGATAAAGAGATGGCAGCCATGATTAACGCCGACGCACTCGATTTAGTCGAAGCGACAGTAATTGCTGGCGCAGATCCAACCAAAGCGCGTGGTTGGTGGCTCGGTGAAATTTCGAGAATTGCAAATGAAAAATCCGTTTCACTTGAAAGTCTTTCGATTTCGCCGAAAGATGTTGCCGAAATTGTTGCGCTAATTAATGCTGGTGAATTAACGGACAAGCTGGCGCGCCAAGTCGTAGAAGGCGTAATTAATGGCGAAGGTTCACCGAAATCAGTAATTGAAAAACGGGGAATTAAAGTTGTTAGCGATGACGGTGCACTGATTGCGGCAATCGAAGCGGCATGTGCCGCGATGCCAGATGTAGCCGAAAAAGTTCGCGGGGGACATTTACCGGCAGCGGGCGCGTTAATTGGTGCCGTTATGAAAGCAACAGGTGGTCAAGCAGATGCTGCGAAAGTTCGCGAACTTCTACTTAACCACCTGGGTCAAGCTTAAATTAATTAAATTGCAACTGAGCCTTCGTGTTCAACGATGGCATCTTTTCCAACATTGATTGCAAAAAATAGAACAAGCGCACCAACGATTAAGAATGCAGCGCCGACTCTAAATGATTGCGTATAACCATGCACCAAGCCATTTGGGAGCGCAAGTTTTCCTAGTTGCTGATTGGCTGCGACATAGCTAGTTGTTGCAGTTGTAGCTACAGTGTTTAGAAGCGCGGTGCCTAACGAACCACCAATTTGCTGACTGGTATTCGTCAGAGCTGAGGCGACACCGGCATCGGCGTTGCCAACTCCATGAAGCGCCGTAGTTGTGATTGGAATAAAAACATTTGCCATACCAATACTCATGATTAACAGAGCTGGAAATACATGAGTCCAATAGTTACTTGTCGGTGTAATGGTCGAAAGAAGTAGCAAACCCGATGCGGCCATAATCAAACCAAAGATCATGTGTGGCTTTGGACCATTTTTCGGCAATAATTTTGAAACGACACCAGCGGTTGCGGCAATTCCGATTGAGAATGGCAAGAAACCAAAGCCCGAATGTAGCGGCGTCCAACCAAGAACAACTTGTAAATACAGTCCTAAGAATAAGAACATGGAAAATAGCCCGGCACCCACAATCAACATTCCCAAGTAAGAACCACCGCGATTACGTTCGGTCAAAATCCGCATCGGCATCAATGGATATTTAGCGATTCGCTCAACCAATACAAATGAAACCAGAAGTAGAACTGCAAATCCTAAGAAGATTAGCGTTCCTGAATTAGACCAACCATGACTTGCGGCGCGATTAAATCCATAAACCAATGCGAATAATCCAGCAGTGGCAGTTAGCACGCCACCGAAGTCGTAGCCATGTTCTCCGCCTGATTTAGATTCATGTAACCA
>CAYFKK010000026.1:0-219 GCA_964343655.1 uncultured Actinomycetes bacterium
TTATTTGGCAATGGCGAGCGAACCGGCAATGTTTGTTTGGTGACACTCGGCTTGAATTTAATGGCGCACGGAATTGATCCCGAAATTGATTTCTCGGAAATTGATGAAATTCGTCGAACCGTTGAATATGCAAATCAACTTCGAGTCCCAGAGCGCCATCCATATGGTGGCGATTTAGTTTTCACTGCATTTTCTGGTTCGCACCAAGATGCCATCAAA
>CAYFKK010000026.1:229-6383 GCA_964343655.1 uncultured Actinomycetes bacterium
GCTTTGATCATTTAGAAAAAGATGCCAAAGCTGCCGGAAAAAAAGTTGATGATTTCAAATGGGAAGTGCCATATTTGCCAATCGATCCGAAAGATATTGGTCGCTCTTATGAAGCGGTGATTCGGGTTAATAGCCAATCTGGTAAAGGTGGCGTTGCATATTTAATGAAAACTGAACATCAACTGGATTTGCCACGTCGCCATCAAATTGAATTTAGCAAAGTTGTTCAAGCCAAAACAGACCGCGAAGGTGGCGAGGTTTTACCGGCAGAACTTTGGGAAATTTTTGAAGATGAATATCTACCAACTCAAACTGCACCTTGGGGCAGATTTAGATTAAAAGGTGCTTCAACAAGTTCGGAAATGGATCAAGATGCGAAAATTAAAGTTTCAATTACTGATCGAGGCGAATTAAAAGAAATAAATGGCGTTGGTAATGGTCCAATTGCGGCATTTTGCAATGCCCTAAATAATTACGGAGTGGATGTTCGAGTATTAGATTATTTTGAACATGCACTTTCTGCTGGCGAAGGTGCAAAGGCTGCCGCGTATTTGGAGTGCGCCATTAACGGGGATGTTTATTGGGGCGTCGGTATCGATCCGAACACGACAACCGCAACACTAAAAGCAATCATTTCGGCCATCAATCGCGCAATTCGATAACGGCTCGTAATAAGTTAATGCGGTGAGCCTTTACCGCGATGAAGCAATTGTGTTGCGCACTCAAAAATTGGGTGAAGCCGACCGAATCATCACGTTATTAACTAGAGATCATGGCCGGATTCGCGCAGTTGCTAAAGGTGTTCGGCGAACGATGTCTAAATTTGGTGCGCGACTGGAACCTGGCTCACATGTCGATATTCAATTGCATCAAGGTAAAACTTTTGACACCGTAACTCAAGTTGAGGCAATTGTGAACTATGGCGAAGCGCTGACAGATGATTATCAGCGATGGACTGTGGCATCGGCTATTTTGGAAAGCGCAGAACGATTTACAAATAACGAGCATGAACCATCGCTTCAAGAGTTTAAATTAGTTATCGGGGCGATGAAAGTTCTGGCCGAAAATCGTTATGACCCTAATTTAATATTGGATGCATATTTATTGCGATCGCTTGCAGTTGGTGGGTATGCACCCTCTTTAACAAATTGTTCAAAATGCGACAAACCAGGTCCACATCGTTACTTCTCATTGGTTGGTGGCGGCAGTGTTTGTATCGAATGTCGGCCAAGCGCATCTGCAACTCCTGCTAATGAAACTTTGGAGTTAATGGCGGCGTTACTTAGCGGTGATTGGGTTACAGCAAATGAAAGTGAAATTCGAAATCGCCGCGAAGCCAGCGGGTTAATTGCAGCCTATTTACAATGGCATCTCGAGCGCGGGCTAAGAAGCTTGCCGTTAGTGGAGCGGGTATGAAAGTTAAAAAACCACCAGCACATCCTTCGGGTGTTACCGCCCCTAAATTTAATAAAGATCAACTACCAAAACATGTTGCAGTTGTTATGGACGGTAATGGCCGTTGGGCTAAAAATCGTGGCTTACCAAGAACTGAAGGACACAAGGCGGGCGAAGCGGCGCTAATAGATTTGATTTACGGTGCAATTGAAATTGGCGTGAAAGAAGTTAGCGCTTTTGCATTTTCAACCGAGAATTGGAAGCGCTCACCAGAAGAAGTTAAATTTCTAATGAATTTTAGCCGTGAAGTCTTACGCTCAAGGCGGGATGAATTAAATACCGTCGGTGTGAAAATTCGCTGGATTGGTCAAGAAAAACGGTTAATGAAAAGTGTTATTGATGAATTACTTTCTGCAGAAAAATTAACAGAAAAGAATAAAGTTTTAACGTTAAATATGTGTGTTAATTACGGTGGACGAGCAGAAATTTCAGCCGCGGCAGCAAAATTAGCATCAGATGCAAAACGCGGAAAAGTTTCACTTAAAAGTATTACAGAGAAATCTTTTGCAAAATATTTCGAAGTTTCTGACGTTGATCTTTTTTTAAGATCATCGGGCGAAATGCGAACTAGTAATTTCTTGCCTTGGCAATCTGTCTATTCTGAACTTGTTTTTATGGATGTACTTTGGCCAGATGTTGATCGCCGAGTTCTTTGGCAAGCGATAGAAGAATATGTACGTCGTGATCGAAGATATGGAAAAGCTTAAAACTATAAAACCGAAATTACGCCCCACATAATTAGGACTCCAGCAACAGTTGAAAACAATGTAACTCGCGAAGGATGGCGCGAATGTGCCTCCGGCAAAATATGCGAAGTAGCAATATAAATAATTATGCCGCTAAAAATTGCCAAATAAATTGTTAATAAATTATCGCCAATTGAAATGTAAGTTCCAAAAGCGGCGCCAGAAATTCTCATAATTGCGTCAATTCCAAGTAACCATTTCGCTTTATCGCGCCAATTACCAGTTTTTTGTAAAATACTTACAGTGTTAAGACCATCTGAAAAAGCGTGAACTAAAAGTGCAAAAAATATTGTGTAGCCAATTTTGTTATTGATTTGAAAAGCTAAACCAAGTGCAACGCCGTCGAAAAAAATATGGCCGGCCAATGCCACGGCACCGATTCCACCAGCAATGTTTCCGTGGCTATGTGAATGTTCTTGGCTGTAATCTGAATCAGCTGGTTCATGCGCGCCAAATGTACGCTCCAAAATGTGTAGCGCTAAAAATCCAGCAACTAAGGCGATTGAAACAACGCGGACGCCTGCGAATTCAGATTGGTTTTCAGTAAATACTTCTGGAATTAATTCGAGGGTAACCAGCCCAAGTAATAAACCGGCTGATAAGCCCAGCACTAAATGGAATCGATCCTTGCTGCGAATCGCCAAAGTTCCGCCAGCAGCGGTAGCAATTACAGTGATAACAGCAAAGATGAGAGCCATCTGATAAGTATCTCACGCGTTAAACTATGTATCTGGTCTAGCGCCCGCTAGTACCGCCGACAGCCAGCCGGATGGAGAAAAAAATGGCAACAGACCGTTTAGAAAATATCGTTAGTCTTTCAAAGCGACGTGGATTTGTTTTTCCGTCGTCAGAAATTTATGGCGGATTACGAGCAGCATGGGACTACGGCCCACTTGGTGTTGAAGTAAAAAATAATGTTAAGCGCCAGTGGTGGAAATATATGGTTACTGGGCGCGAAGATATTGTCGGTTTAGATTCCTGTGTCGTTCTAGCACGGGAAGTTTGGGAAGCTTCCGGCCACGTTGCAACATTTACCGATCCACTAACTGAATGCACTTCTTGCCACAAACGTTATCGCGCAGATCATTTGGAAGAAGCGTTTGAAGCAAAACATAAGCGCAAACCAGAATCATTAGCCGAAGTAAATTGCCCAGCCTGCGGCAACAAAGGGCAATTCACAATTCCAAAACAATTTTCTGGTCTATTAAAAACTTATTTAGGTGCCGTTGAAGACGAAAGTGGTCTCGCATATTTGCGTCCAGAAACTGCCCAAGGTATCTTCATCAATTTTGATCAAGTATTAACCACATCGCGGAAAAAACCGCCATTTGGAATTGGCCAAATTGGTAAATCATTCCGAAACGAAATAACGCCTGGAAATTTCATATTTCGCACCCGTGAATTTGAACAGATGGAAATGGAATTTTTTGTGCCACCAGGAACAGATGAAGAGTGGCATCAATATTGGATTGATACACGTCTTGCTTGGTATAAAGATCTTGGAATTAATCCAGATCGACTTCGTCTCTACGAACACCCGAAAGAGAAGTTGTCTCACTATTCCAAGCGCACCGTAGATATCGAATATAAATTTGAATTTGCCGGAACAGAATGGGGCGAACTAGAAGGCATTGCTAATCGCACCGATTTCGATTTGAAAGCTCATTCTGCTGCCTCAGGAAAAGATTTAACTTACTTCGATCAAGAAAAGGGCGAGCGTTGGACGCCTTATGTGATTGAACCAGCGGCTGGCGCTGATCGCTGCACACTTACCTTCTTGATGGATGCATTTACTGAAGATGAAGCACCAAATTCAAAAGGTGAACTTGAAAAACGTGCCGTCTTAAAACTCGATTACCGATTGGCTCCAATCAAGGTGGCAGTACTACCACTTTCGAGAAACGCTGATTTATCACCTAAAGCTCGTGATCTGGCTGCGCAATTGCGAAAAAATTGGAGCGTTGATTTTGATGATGCAGGAGCGATCGGCCGCCGGTATCGTCGCCAAGATGAAATTGGAACACCGTATTGCATTACCGTTGATTTTGAATCACTTGATGATCATGCGGTGACAATTCGCGAACGTGATTCGATGGCACAAGAGCGAATTGCAATCGATCAAGTTGAAGCATGGTTGGCACCAAAATTAATCGGAGCTTAAATCTTCCACTTTCAAGTGGCGACTACAAAATTGATCCAGCAGTTGTGTTGGCTCCAATGGCCGGAATTACCAATGCACCATTTCGTCAACTTTGCCGCGAACAAGGTGCCGGTCTATTTGTTTCCGAAATGGTTACAGCTCGCGCATTAATTGAACGTCGCCCCGAAACACTTCGAATGATTCAACCTGGAAAAAATGAATGGCCACGCAGTGTGCAGCTTTATAGCGTTGACCCAAATACGATGCGTCGAGCAGTTGAAATGCTGGGCAAAGAAAATTTAGTTGATCACATCGATATGAATTTTGGATGTCCAGTTCCGAAAGTAACTCGTAAAGGTGGCGGTGCGGCGCTGCCTTTTAAGCGAAAATTATTTGCCGAAATCGTTAAATCTGCAGTTGACGCCGCTAAACCTTTCAAAATTCCAGTTACGGTAAAAATGAGAGTTGGAATTGATAGCGATCATGAAACATATTTAGAAGCAGCAACTTCGGCTGTAAATGCTGGAGTTACATGGGTAGCGCTGCACGCTCGCACTGCCTCTCAGATGTATGAAGGAAAATCCGACTGGAGCAAAATCAAAAATTTGGTTGAACATTTAAAACCAACTGGAATTCCAGTTTTAGGAAATGGTGACATATGGAGCGGCAAAGATGCGCTTGAAATGGTTTCACTAACGAATTGCGCCGGAGTTGTAGTCGGTCGCGGATGCTTGGGTCGGCCGTGGCTTTTTAATGATTTAGTAAATACCTTTTCCGGAAATCCAACTAAGACAGAACCAACCTTGAATGAAGTTGCCGAGATTATGTGGCGCCACGCCAATTTGATTGTTGAATATTTTGAAAGCGAAGAGCGCGGCTGTCGTGATTTGCGAAAACATATGGCCTGGTATTTGAAAGGTTTTAGAGTTAAGCGCGAATTGCGAAGCGCCTTTGGCATGGTTAGTTCTTTATCCGAGATGCGATTTTTACTCGACCAGCTTGAAGATCAACCATATCCAACTGAAATAGCCGAAAAGCCAAGAGGTCGGACATCACACGGTCGTCCAACAACCTTGCCAGATCGCTGGTTGGATGATCCAGATGAATTGGCACACGTCGAGCTTGAAGATGCCTTCTCTGGTGGCTGAAAAAAAGTAATGTTTAAATTAATTCGAAGATTTTTCACATTAATTTTCTTAATTATTATTGGCGTTCCAACTTTTTTTGTTGGCCAAGTTTGGTATTCAGCGAAATATTCAAAAGCGGAGAGCGCAAAAGTTGCAGTAGTTTTGGGTGCGGCCCAATTTGATGGTCGTCCAAGCGACGCGCTTGAAGCCCGACTTGTTGAGGCAATTCGAATTTATAAAATGGGTATGATTGAAAAAATTGTCACGGTCGGTGGCGGGGCACCAGGAGATAGATTTACTGAGGCGCGGGCTGGGAGAAAATTTTTAATTTCTAATGGAATTCCACGTAAAAGTGTTATTGAAATTCCACAAGGTCGTCGAACTTATTCCAGCACAAAGGCATATACAACTTATTTAAAAACAAATTTAGTTACAAATGCGATTGTGGTGACTGATCCATATCATTGTCGTCGTGCTACAACCATGGCAAACGATTTAGGAATTTCAACTACTTGTTCGCCAGTCACAACTGGTCCATATTCGCTAAAAAATTCTTCCTATCGTTATTTGATGCGTGAATCAGTGGCCTATGTGGCCTACTTATTCTTAGAAAAACGCGGAATTCATGTCAGTGATCACCTTGAAAATTCCGCTTTGAACTCAATTTCGTTAGGCTAAATCTTGTG
>CAYFKK010000026.1:6393-6903 GCA_964343655.1 uncultured Actinomycetes bacterium
GATTGGCAGCTAAAACCCAAGTTGCGGTTCCTTGGGAAAATGATTTTCAACGAACTCGCTTGTCTCATTCACTGGAATGCGCCCAAATTGGTCGCGAATTTGGAGCTTCACTTGGTGCCGATCCAGATTTAATTGATACCGCTTGTTTAGCTCACGATTTGGGGCACCCACCTTTTGGTCACAACGGTGAAATGGCGCTTGCTGAAATTGCTAAAGGCATTGGCGGCTTTGAAGGAAACGCACAAACATTTCGAATCTTGACCCGAATCGAAGCAAAAACTTATGTTGATGATCGTTCTGTGGGATTAAATTTAACCCGCGCATCGCTGGATGCCTGCAGTAAATATCCATGGGATCAAACTAAAAATTCTAAAAAATTTGGCGTTTACGATGACGACAAAGAAATTTTCAATTGGATGCGAATTGGAGCCCCCGAAGGAAAGCGAACTTTTGAAGCCCAAATCATGGATTGGTCAGATGATGTTTCGTATTCAGTTCATGATTTTGAAG
>CAYFKK010000026.1:6913-8786 GCA_964343655.1 uncultured Actinomycetes bacterium
GATGAAATCTATCTAAATTTAACAAAAAATTTTATGTCTAATTTAACTCAAACTGATGTTCGTGCAGCACTTAAACGCCTGCAATCACTTTCATGCTGGCCAACTGAATTTGCTGGCCAACACCGAGACTTAGCCAAATTAAAGGATTCGACCAGCCAACTGATTGGTCGATTTATCACCGAAGCTGAAAATGCTACTCGCGTCAAACACGGGAATGGGAATTTAACAAGATTTGATGCAGACTTGGAAATTCCCGTCGAACAATTAATTGAAGTTTCTCTTTTGAAGGCCATCTCTAGCTTTTATTTAATTGAATCGCCAGCGGCAGCTCCAAAATATTTGAAACAACGCGAAGTAATTAGAGAACTTGTCGAAGCTATTTATCAATCAGCGCCAGATGTATTGGATCCAATTTATTTGGATGATTGGGCGAAATCCAATAGTGAAAACGAGAAATTGCGCGTGGTGATTGACCAAGTTGCCAGTCTGACCGATCCTGCGGCCTATGCTCTACATTTAAGGTTGGTAAATACATGAGTGGCCGCATAAAAGATGAAGATGTCGCTTACATTCGCGAACATGCACCAATTGATGAAGTTGTCTCAGATTATGTTCAATTGAAGAGCGCCGGCGGCGGACAGAAAAAGGGTTTATGCCCGTTTCATGATGAAAAATCACCTTCATTTCATGTCACACCGAGTAAAGGTTATTACCACTGTTTTGGCTGCCAGACTGGTGGCGACGTAATTAACTTTGTTATGAAAATGGAGCACACAAGTTTTGTCGAAACAATAGAGCGATTGGCAGACCGAATTGGTTATCAACTTCGCTACGCCGACGGTGGAAAAGCATCGCAAAATCCCGGGATTCGCTCAAGATTGATTGCTGCCAATGTTGCTGCTGCCAAATTTTTTGAGCAAAAATTAGCAAGTGAACCTAGTGCACAAATCGGTCGCGATTTTCTGATCAAGCGCGGGTTCGATCAAGCCTCATGTGCCAAATTTGGTGTTGGTTACGCACCTGATGATTGGGATCAACTAACAAAATATTTAAGAAGTGAAGGTTTTACTGGGGAAGAGTTGGAACTTGCGGGCTTAAGCAAAGAAGGCCAGCGCGGAATGATTGATCGTTTTCGTCACCGACTAACTTGGCCAATTCGAGATATTTCAGGGGATATTGTTGGTTTCGGCGCACGCAAACTTGCCGCAGATGATGTAGATCAAGGTCCCAAATATTTAAATACACCTGAGACGCCCATTTATAAAAAGAGCCAAGTTCTTTATGGGCTAGATCTTTCTAAAAAAGTAATTGCAAGTAAACGCCAAGTAGTTGTTGTCGAAGGTTATACCGATGTTATGGCTGCACATTTAGCCGGCATTGAAACTGCAGTAGCAACTTGCGGAACTGCGTTTGGCGACGATCACATTCGAATTTTGCGAAGATTACTTATGGACGATGACGCTTTCCGAGGCGAAGTGATTTTCACCTTCGATGGCGATGCAGCTGGGCAGAAAGCAGCCCTACGCGCATTTGGTGATGACCAAAAATTTGTGACCCAAACATTTGTGGCAGTTGAACCTAATGGGTTGGATCCGTGCGAGCTGCGCCAAGAAAAGGGAGACGAAGCACTTCGCGATTTAATTGCGCGACGAATTCCTTTGTTTGAATTTGCAATTAGAACTGAATTAAAGAAACATGATTTACAAACTGCGGAAGGTCGAGTAAATGCACTTGCCGCTACTGCGCCAATAGTCGCTTCCATCCGTGATAAATCTCTGCGGCCAGAATACGTCAGAAATTTGGCAGGTTGGCTTGGAATGGAAATGGATACGGTTTCTACTCAAGTTACGCAAAGTATTGGAAAACCTCAATC
>CAYFKK010000026.1:8796-9064 GCA_964343655.1 uncultured Actinomycetes bacterium
ACAAAATGCTTTTAGCCATCCGGCTTATGTAGCGATGCGTGTAGCAATTGATCAAGGTGCCAAATCCATTGATGATTTTCAAGATGAGAAATTGAAAAACCTCTTTACCGAATTATCGGTAGAAGGAATTCGAAGTGATCGAGAATTGTCATCAGCATATGTTCAAAGTATTTTGGCGAGGTTGCACGAATTGGCAATCTCCAGAACCGTGGCTGAAATCAAATCAAAATTACAACGACTAAATCCAGTTGAAAAGGAAAAGGAGTAC
>CAYFKK010000027.1:0-3359 GCA_964343655.1 uncultured Actinomycetes bacterium
ACATTACATCAAGTAATTTGCCTAAAAGTGATTGGCGAAAAATTGAAGGAAATTGGCAAAGCTCGTTTGGTGAAGATCGATACTGCAATTATGTTCGCGATATTCAAGAATCAATTGCAAGCGGAGATGTATATCAAGTAAATGCCTGCCGCATACTTTCGGCAGATTGCAATCAATCGCTTCTTGGTTTAGCGAACCAAATAATTGTCGAAAACCCGGCGCCATTTGCCGGTTATTTGGCGTTACCAGAATTAGAAATTGCTTCCGCCTCGCCGGAGCGATTTATCTCTAGAAGCAAGCAAATGATTATTACTTCACCCATAAAAGGAACTAGGCCATTAGGTAAGACTGGCGAATTCGGCGAAAAAGATAAATCTGAAAACATCATGATTGTGGATTTAATGCGAAATGATTTAGGTAAAATCTGTAACGAAAATTCAATTTCAGTACCAAGATTGCTCGTCACCGAAGCACATCCTGGATTAGAGCATTTAGTTTCCGATGTAATCGGGAATTTGCGAAATGGAACGTCTTGGGGCGAGATCTTTCAGGCGCTTTCACCACCAGGATCTGTATCGGGCGCACCAAAAAGTTCTGCACTTTCAATTATTGAAAAATATGAGGGGAAATCGCGCGGACCATACTGCGGAATTTTCGGTTGGGTCGAAGGCGATCATGCTGAACTTGCCGTAGCGATCAGAATTTTTTGGCGCACGGGCGACCAAATAAATTTCGGAACCGGTGCTGGCATAACTTGGGCGAGTGACCCGAAACTCGAATGGAACGAAACAGAATTGAAAGCGCGCAAACTAATTTCGATTGCCGGTGGCCGCCAATGAAAGTTATTTTTAACGGCGAACTTACTGAAGGGATCGAATTACTCCCAGGCGATTGGTTACCGGGAAATGGAATATTCGAAACTTTGCGGGGCGAAGGCCGAGATTACTTTGGATTACATCGACATTACTGTCGGGCAAAAGAGTCGGCCAGATTTGAGCTTCCGGACGAAGTCGAAGTCACGCGTGCGTTGCAAGAACTATTGCAGGCAGAAAATTATCCGGTTTCTAGAATTCGAATTAGTTTTCGAGATGACGGTACTTGGTTAATTACCAACAATCTTTACCAAGATTTAGAACCTGCCCGACTTATGATTTTTCCTGAGCGAGCCAAAAATAAATATCCAGTTTTAAAATCTTTTCCTTACCAACAAAATTTGTTGCTTCAAAAAAGTGCCCAGGCAAATGGGTTTGATGATGGAATTCTCATAACAAATGATGGCGAAGTTTGCGAAACTTCAATTGCGAATATCGCGCTCGAGATAGATCAACAGTGGGTAACCCCGCCTCTTACTGCTGGAATTTTAAATGGGGTGATGCGGGCAGTTGCGATTGAAAGTAACGAAATCCAGGTAGCGCCAATCGATTTAACGCAACTAGAAAAAGCAACGCGTGGTATTTTGTTAACGAGTTTGCGAATTGCGCAAGAAATATCAGAGATCGATGGGCGGAAATTGATGGGGTCCGAAAGTAAAGTGGCTCAAATTTGGAAATTAATCGAGGGCCTTCGAAACTTTTAGATAGGCTAGAGACATGTCTGAGATTTCGATTCTGGTCAATGGCGTGCCGCAAAAGGTTGCGTCCGATCAGAAGCCAACCCATCTATTTGCCGATTTTAAAGATGTAGTGGTTTGCAAAATTAACGGCGAACTTCGTGATCTTTGGAGTGATCTCAACGATGGCGACAATGTGGAGAGCATTTCAATTTCATCTCCAGATGGACTAAATGTTCTCCGCCATTCGACAGCACACGTAATGGCCCAAGCTGTCCAGCAAGTATTCCCGCAAACCCGACTTGGAATTGGCCCGCCGATTCAAGATGGTTTCTATTACGACTTTGATCCAGCGAAACCATTTACGCCAGAAGATTTAGAGAAACTTGAAAGCGCGATGCGCAAAATCATTAAAGATGGTCAGAGATTTCGCCGCCGAGTAACGACCGAAACTGATGCGCTAAAGGAATTGGCAAAAGAGCCTTATAAATGCGAGTTAATTGGAATTAAAGGTGGCGCGAGCGATGAAAGTAGCGTTGAAGTTGGTGGCGCAGAATTAACTATTTATGACAACTTAGGACGGGATGGACAACCGGTTTGGTCTGACCTTTGCCGCGGTCCACATTTGCCATCTACAAAACATATTCCCGCTTTCAAATTAATGCGTACAGCTGCGGCATATTGGCGCGGTTCTGAAAAGAATCCAATGCTGCAACGAATCTATGGAACTGCCTGGCCATCTACGCAAGAGCTAGACGCTTATTTGGAACAGATTGCCGAAGCCGAAAAACGCGATCATCGCAAACTCGGAAACGAATTAGATCTATTTTCTTTTCCAGAGGAGATTGGTTCTGGTCTGGCAGTCTTCCATCCAAAAGGCGGAATTATTCGCCAAGCCATGGAGGAATATTCACGTCGCCGGCATACCGAAGAAGATTATCAATTCGTTTATTCTCCACATTTAACCAAAGCTAAATTATTTGAAGTTTCTGGCCATCTAGATTGGTATGCCGAGAGCATGTATCCACCAATGATTTTGGATGAGCAACAGCAGTACTACATGAAACCAATGAACTGCCCATTCCATAATTTAATTTATAAATCGCGCGGACGTTCTTATCGTGAATTGCCGCTGCGATTATTCGAATTTGGCACCGTATACCGTTATGAGAAATCCGGTGTAGTCCACGGATTAACTCGCGCTCGTGGCTTCACTCAAGACGATGCCCACATTTACTGCACAAAAGAGCAGATGCCCGAAGAATTAGATTCACTTCTAACTTTCGTACTTAACTTACTTCGGGATTACGGCTTAGATGATTTCTATTTGGAACTTTCTACTAAAAATCCTGAAAAATTCGTTGGTAGCGAAGAAGATTGGGAAGCAGCAACCGACACCCTTCGAAAGGCTGCCCAAAAGCAGAATCTTGAGCTTGTTATGGATGAAGGTGGCGCAGCTTTTTACGGTCCTAAAATTTCAGTTCAAGCTAAAGATGCGATTGGTCGTACTTGGCAGATGTCAACAATTCAAGTTGATTTTCAATTACCGCAACGTTTTGAACTTGAATATGTTGCATCAGATGGTTCGCGGCAACGTCCCGTGATGATTCATCGCGCGCTTTTTGGCTCAATCGAAAGATTTTTCGGTGTACTAACAGAGCATTATGCCGGCGCATTTCCGCCTTGGTTAGCCCCAGTTCAAGTTATTGGCATTCCGGTCGCTGATGCATTTGCACCTTACTTACAAGAAGTAATCAAGAAATTAAAGGCAAAGGGTGTCCGCGCTGAAGTGGATCTTTCCGATGATCGG
>CAYFKK010000027.1:3369-8306 GCA_964343655.1 uncultured Actinomycetes bacterium
GATCAAAAGGCAGGCGCCGTTTCATTTAGATATCGCAGTGGGGAACAGAAGAATGGCATCGCAATTGAAGAAGCAATTAATGTTATTGTTGAAACGATCGCGAAACGTATCCAGGTTTAATAGGTATGGAGATAAATGGTGCAGGGATGCCAGATCGCTGGCACCGACTTTGGGCGCCACATCGATTGGAATATTTACGCGGCGAAAATAGACCGTTGGAAAATAACAATACGACTTGTCCATTCTGCGACATTCCAACCAAAGATGACAAAACAGGTTTGATTGTAAAACGCGGAGAATCGGTTTACGCCGTTATGAATTTATATCCGTACAACCCAGGGCACATGTTGATATGCACTTACCGGCATGTTGCAGACTTGACTGATTTAACCGAATTAGAGCGAAACGAGATGTCGGCGTATTCGGCCCATGCGATGAAAACAATTCGGAAAGTTTCAAGTCCAGATGGTTTTAATTTAGGAATGAATCAAGGGGCGATCAGCGGGGCGGGCGTCGCCGCGCACATTCACCAACACATCGTTCCGCGTTGGTCTGGCGATGCTAATTTCATGCCAATAATTGGCCATACAAAAGTTCTTCCGGAATTACTAACAGATTCTCGCGATTTAATCGCCGAGGCTTGGTGAATTTTTAATTCGTTCAATATAAGACTTTGCAAGATCTACCCCAATTTTCGGTAGCACTATCGGAATCGCTGGGAAAAAAATTCCAGATTCAAAACCGTGATCACCAGCTGCCTCTAATTGGCGCAAAAATTCTTCCCGGAATTCGGAGACTAAGGTGATGTGTTCGGGTTCCGCCGGATACTTTTTATCATTCGAATAATCAATAATTTGGTTATCAGACAAAGAAATCAAACCAGCTGGATTGCCAGCGTCATCATGTAAAACTAAGTACGGTGTTGCTACCTCATCCAAAACTCTTCTCGCTATTAATACTGCGTCATCAAAATCAAGTTCACCTTCAGTAAGTCCATTAATCAACAAAATTCTTGGCGTTAATAAATCATCAAAGTTATGCCATAAATCAATTGTGTTCTGGTCCAATCCACTTTGTGCATTCATTGCAAATATTGCAAGTTCTAAATCTGGATTGGCTTCGGTCGCGAGGCTGACCCCCAGAATATGAGCCAGTTCCGGTGTGGCAGCAGATGAATGGCCGAAGAGCGCGCTCAGTTTGGGTTGTTCCATATGTATGAGAATACGATGTACCTAATGTTAAGTGATCAATTTAAGCCGCAAGTGGTCCGAATTATTACGCCAATTGCTCGCTTTTTCTTGAAAATTGGAATTTCGCCTGATGCGATGACGTTAATTGGGACAATTTTGGTTGTTTTTGGATCATTTAAATATGTTGCTTCGGGTCAATTTATTTTAGGTGTAATTTTTATTTCGTTGATGGCGCTAAGCGATCTATTTGACGGAACTATGGCCAGAATTTCACATCAGGGCAGCAGCAAATGGGGTTCATTTTTAGATTCAACATTAGATCGCGTTAGCGATAATGCAATTTTGATTTCACTGGCGATTTTTTTATCAAACAAAGACGATCGACTTACGGTTCCAGTATTACTTCTCATACCAATCAGCTTCCTTATCCCATATATTCGGGCGAAAGCTGAATCGCTTCAAATTGAGTGTTCTGGTGGAATTGCCGAACGAACTGAAAGGTTAATCATTATTTTACTGGCTATTTTGCTAGAAGGATTTGCCGTCCCATATGCACTTGGTATCGGAATCTGGGTACTTCTTGCCCTTGCCATCATCACTGTAATTCAGCGAATGGCAATCGTCTGGCACGCGACTCGATGACAGCACTTATTTGGTTTGCTGCTTGGCGATTAATTAGATTATTGCCAGAGAACACGGCGTATTCACTTTTTAAAGTTGGCGGTAAATATGTTTACCGAAAAAATGGACGCGGCATCCAACGCTTACGGCGCAATCTTAAGACAGTAAAACCTGAAATAACCGAAGAAGAAATAGCGGCAGCGGTTCAATCGTATTTACGTTACTGGTGTGACACTTTTAGATCACCAGATTGGTCCAAAGATCGATTGCAAAAAACAGTTACGATTATTGGTAAAGACCTTTTAATGCCAGCGCTTACCGGAAATAAGGCAGTGATCGTAGCCCTGCCCCATTCAGGAAATTGGGATCACGCTGGGGCTTACTACTGTTCGCTAGGATTTAAAGTAACAACTGTTGCCGAGCGATTGAAACCGGAAGCCGTATTTAAAGCATTTTTAAATTATCGAAAAGCTTTAGGTATGGAAGTTTTACCTTTAGAACCAAGAGTTATTGCCGCTTTATCTAAGCGCTTGCAGGAAAATGGTTTTGTCGCTCTGGTTGCCGATCGAGACTTAACCGATTCCGGAATAGAAGTTACTTTTTTTGGGAAAACAGCAAAAATGCCAGCAGGCCCGGCCGCGCTAGCAATCAAAACTGGTGCGTTACTACTTGCAGCTCACGTTTCCTATACAGATTCCGGAATCGCGATCGAGTTCGAAGAAATTGCGAGTAATGGATCGGTTCAAGAAGTAACTCAGAAAATGGCAAATTTTTTTGAAAAAACAATCTCAAAACGGCCTACCGATTGGCACATGTTGCAACGAATTTGGATAAACGATGATCTCTGATTCATTAAAGATTGGAATCGTCTGTCCTTATGGGTGGGACACACCTGGTGGCGTGCAGAGCCATATAAATGATTTAGCTGGATATTTGATTTCTCGCGGACATAAAGTCTCGGTTTTGGCACCAGTAAGTGATGAAACAAATCTTCCCGATTTTGTCGTTAGCGCTGGAAAACCATTAGCGATTCCGTACAACGGTGCGGTAGCTAGAATTTTATTTGGACCGATCGCCTTTACCAGAGTTAAAGAATGGATTGAAGAAGGAAATTTTGATCTACTTCATCTTCATGAACCTGCAATTCCATCGTTGTCTTTACTTGCATGCTGGGCTGGCGAAGGTGCGATGGTTGGGACTTTTCACGCGGCGGCAAAGAAGCAGCGAGCAATTTTTGCGATCGGTCCGATATTAGAACCAGTAATTGAAAAATTATCTGCTCGAATTGCGGTTAGTGAAGCAGCTCGCGAGACTTTAACCATGCATCTAGAAACGGATGCAGTTGTGATTCCAAATGGGATTTACACCAAACGCATGCATGGAAAAGTGCGACCAGAATGGTCGGGCGAAACCATTGGGTTCATGGGTCGGTTCGAAGAACCACGAAAAGGTCTAGAGGTCTTAATCAATGCGCTTCCAATAATTTCTCGGTCATTACCCAATGCCAAGTTATTAGTTGCCGGGCCGGGAGAGCCCGAATCTGTAACTAAAAAACTTGATTCGCAAATGAGAGAGCGAATTGTTTTTCTTGGCCGGTTAACTGAAGCGGAAAAAGCTGACTTCATGTCGTCAGTTGGTGCTTACGTGGCACCAAATACCGGCGGTGAATCATTTGGAATTATTTTGACCGAGGCGCTTGCCGGTGGCGCAGCAGTTATCGCCAGCGATATTCCAGCGTTTACTGCGGTTTTAGATCACGGGAAATATGGAAAAATTTTCAAATCGGAAGATTCGGTTGAATTGGCAAAAACTGTTATTGATTTGATTCGAAGTCAATCGGAAAGAAATCGATTAGCAAAAGCAGGGCAAGAATATGCGCAGCGATTTGATTGGGATGTTGTTGCCGAAGAGATTTTTGAAATCTACGAAATGGCGATTTTCGGGCAAGGTAAAGTTGGGTTAACAAGCGATAACAGACCTTGGAATCGGATTTGGAATTGGAGCCAGCAGCGATGAGAATGAGTTTTCTAATCGCGGGTTTGATTCTTTTTCTTTGGTATTTATCGTTTTCAGCAACTAGGTTAGATCGATTACATCATCGGGTCGAAACAAGTTGGGCAAATCTAGATGGTCTGTTACAACGCCGAGCTGCGGTTGCCCTTGAGATTGCTCATTCTGAGTTGGTAGATCCAGCTACCTCATTAATTTTAACTAGCGCTTCACATCAAGCTAGGGAAGCGGCGATTTCAGCAAGATCGGAAGCAGAGAGTGGATTATCGGGTGCGCTTGGATTACTGCTAACTGATCAATTAGCAACTGGGGTTGAGAAAGATTTACTTCGCGAATTGGCGGAATTAACTGACAAAATCAGAGTTGCGATTTCTCTTCATGTTGATGCAGTAACTCGAACTCAAATGGTTCGAGAAAAATTAGTTTTTAGGATCTTTCGACTTGCTGGCACGGCGCCGTTACCGATCAAATATGAATTTGAAGCAGATGTTATTTAATAAACTTCCATTAAGAGCTTCGGCAGCCTCAATAACTTTGGCAATGACACTGGCCAGCTGTGGCAGCCCATCTGGTACCTTTACCGGCACCGAAGAAGTTGCCAAACCAGTTTATGTTGTAAAGATTGACGATACTCGCGAAGCACATCCCCAGATCGGGATTAATCAAGCTGATTTAGTATTTCTTGAACAAGTTGAGGGCGGACTAACTCGATTAGCCGCGGTATTTTCAAAAACGTTGCCATCAGAGATTGGCCCAGTTCGAAGCGCTCGGATCTCAGATATTGAATTGCTCGCTCAATTTGGCAAAGTCGCTTTCTTATATAGCGGAGCGCAAACGAAATTTCGGCCAGTACTAAAAAGTGCAAACCTGATTGATTTAAGCGCTGAACACGAAAGTCCCAAACTTTATTCGCGAAAAATCGGGCGAACAGCACCGGTTGATATGGTCATAAATACTGATGAATTGATAAGAATAACTAAGGAACGCAATTTAGATATTGCAAAATCAAAAAATCTTGGTTGGAGTTTTGGAAAATTGGATAAAGAACAACAAACAAATCCAATTAAATCAGCAACAATCAAAAAGAACCCAGACGGTAGCTACAAAAATGGTAAA
>CAYFKK010000027.1:8316-8779 GCA_964343655.1 uncultured Actinomycetes bacterium
AGGTTAGCTGGAATGGCAAAGGATGGGCTATCTCGCAAAATGGCGAAGCCGAATTTGATGCAGATGGAAAAGTGGTTGCACCTTCGACATTTGTAATTCAAAAAGTTTCAATCACGGATAGTGAGTATCGAGATAAAGTTGGTGGCGTAACTCCATTTTCAGCAACTGTTGGAACTGGCAATGGTTGGATTTTGCGCAACGGATTTGCAGTAGCCGGTACGTGGAGTAGAACAGATGAATCCAGCGGTACAACTTGGGTTGACCAGGATGGCAAAGAGATCAAATTCGCTACTGGCCAGATTTGGATTGCGCTCACGGACCAAACTCCTGCGTTTGTTGAGCGTGCACTAAAGAAGTAGAATCGCCCATTATGAGCCAAAATAAACAAACAACAGGTACCTCTCGCGTAAAACGCGGAATGGCAGAGATGCTTAAAGGTGGCGTCATCATGGATGTTGTTGAC
>CAYFKK010000028.1:0-3977 GCA_964343655.1 uncultured Actinomycetes bacterium
TGAAACCCGATGGGCTGCTAGTTATTGAGCATGCCGAGGAACATGGGGAAGCGATGGCTGAAATTTTAAGCGTAGATTTTGACCGGATTGAACTTCACTACGATTTGAATCAAAGACCTAGATTTACAAGTGCAAGGCGGAAAAAGTAATGGCAACAATTGTTGATTTGAAAAAAGGAGAATTGTCACGCCACATAACCAATGCTTTAAAAGCGCTAAGTGATGGTTACTTTATTGCCCTTCCAGCCGAACATGGTTATGTCTTTGTAGTGGATGCCTTTAATCGTGATGGAGTTCGCGCAATGCAAGTTTTGCGTGGCGCGGAAGATGGTGTGACTGCCCAAGTTGCGATTAAAAACATTAAAACAGCACAAGGAATTTGTCGCGAACTTTCTCCGATGGCAATCGAATTAGCTGAGAAAAACTGGCCCGGATTATTAACATTAGTAGTTAAACCAAATCGGCAACTTGCTTGGGATTTGGGTGATAACGGATATTTAGATGAAATAGCAATTAGATCGCCGAAAGCTAAATTTTTTAAAGCGATTTTGGGTAAGAGCGGCCCGTTGGCATTTGTCTCGGTCGCTGCCAGTGGTCAAGCTCCAACTTTGGACCCGAAATTAATTTCCAAATCGGGTGACGAGCCAGCGATTATTTTCTCAAATGGGAAATTACGCAAAGGACCTCAATCAACTGTGGTTCGTGCCATCGGTGGCCAAATCGAATTAATGCGTCAAGGCGCAGTTAACATCTAGACTAAGGACATGGCTAACGATCGCGAAATTGCTCGAGTATATGGACCGGACTACCAATTACTAGAAGAGCAAGATCCAGAAATTGCAAGCATTTTGCGTGCCGAAGTCAAGCGACAACAAAGCGACGTTCAATTAATCGCGAGCGAAAATTTCACTTCGCGAGCTGTTCTTGCAGCTTTGGGTACTGTACTTTCGAATAAATATGCCGAGGGATATCCGGGAAAACGTTATTACGGTGGCTGCGAAGTAGTAGATCGGGCCGAAATTATTGCGATTGAACGCGCAAAACAATTGTTTGGTGCCGAACAT
The DNA here is from genome assembly GCA_964343655.1 of uncultured Actinomycetes bacterium. Lineage (GTDB taxonomy): Bacteria > Actinomycetota > Actinomycetes > Nanopelagicales > Nanopelagicaceae > ZLKRG08. The sequence continues at coordinate 1,064 of CAYFKK010000028.1, forward strand.
GCGAACGTTCAACCACATTCCGGTGCCAGCGCAAATATTGCAGTCTACGCAGCGTTTACTAAACCTGGTGACACGGTCTTGGCAATGTCGTTACCACACGGTGGCCATCTAACACACGGTTCAAAAGTAAATTTTTCTGGAAAATGGTTCAACGTAGAGTCATATGGTGTTCGAAAAGATAACGAATTAATTGATTATGACGAACTCCGCGATTTAGCTAAAAAACATAAGCCAAAGATGATTTGTTCTGGTGCCACTGCTTATCCAAGCTTGATTGATTTTGAAAAAATTCGTCAAATTTGCGACGAAGTTGGCGCAATTATGTGGGTCGATGCCGCACACTTCATTGGTTTGGTAGCAGGTAAAGCGATTCCATCGCCAGTGCCATTTGCTGATGTGGTGTCATTTACAACTCACAAAGTTTTACGCGGTCCACGCGGCGGAATGATCCTTTCTAAAGCAGAACATGCGGCTGCCATTGATAAGGCGATCTTTCCGGGCATGCAGGGCGGGCCAATCATGTCTGCTGTTGCCGCTAAGGCTGTTGCGTTACACGAATGCCAACAAGCCTCGTACCAAAAGTACGCAAAAGAGGTAGTTATAAACGCGAAAGCGCTCGCAGCAGCGCTTGAAGCCGAAGGAATGCGGGCAGTTTCAGGTGGAACTGAAACCCATCTTGCTCTGATTGATATTCGCGCAACTGGCGTCAATGGAAAAGTTGCCGACGAAAGATGCGGATCTGCCGGAATTGTTTTGAATAAGAATGCAATTCCATATGATCCAGAAACACCTGCGGTAACAAGTGGTATTCGAGTAGGAACTCCGGCAACTACAACGCAAGGCATGGGTACAGAAGAAATGAAACAGATCGCAGGTTTTATTGCTCGCGCAATCAAGAGTGACAATGAATCCGAGCATCAGAAAATAAAATCTGAAGTTCATGCGCTAACCGCAAAGTTCCCAATCTACTCATAACTTTTAAATGCGAGAGTACTTACTTACAATTTTGCTGTCAGCTGCAATATGTTATTTGGTAACCCCGTTTATCAAACACGCAGCTGAAAAATTTGGCGCGGTAGCTGAAATTAGAGATCGAGATATTCATATTAAGCCAACCCCACGTTGGGGTGGCGTGGCAATGTGGATTGCTATTTCGTTCACTTTTGTCATCGTAAGCAATTTACCCCTAGTTGGACAATCATTCGGCCGCGAAGCTCAAGGAATTTTTTTAGCAGCAACATTCATTACTTTGCTTGGATTATTAGATGATCGTTTTCAGCTTGATGCAATTACCAAACTTGCGGGACAGGCGCTCGCAGCTGGAATCTTATTGCTCTACGGAATTCAAGTTTTGTGGTTACCAATCAGCGGATTGATTTTTCTACCGCCAAGTATTGGCCAATTAGTCACTGTTTTGCTGGTCTTAATTGTGATTAATGCTGTTAATTTTATCGATGGCTTAGATGGGTTAGCGAGCGGTGTGGTGGCCATTGCCGGCTTTGCCTTCTTTGTTTTCGCCTATGTTTTGGCAGTCGTTTATGGATTTGATCGCGCTGGTGCGCCATCAACAATCACTGCAGTAATGATTGGTGCCTGTTTAGGCTTCTTGCCACACAATGTTCATCCGGCAAAGATTTTTATGGGGGACTCTGGTTCCATGTTGCTTGGGCTCTTGTTGGCAACTGCTGCAATTACCTTAACCGGACAAGTAGATCCAAATGCAATTTCTGATCAAAAATTAGGACCAACATTTTTACCGTTGCTACTACCTTTCGCCGTTTTGGCGATTCCGCTAGCAGATTTACTCCTTGCCATAATTAGAAGATTGCGCGCTGGTAAATCACCATTTGCACCAGATAAAGAACATTTACATCACAGAGTTATGGCAGCTGGAAATTCGCAAATTCGAAGTGCAATTATTTTGTATATCTGGACAGCCGCAATTGCTTTCCCAGTAACAATTTGGGCCTTTGCACCATTGTGGGTAGCAACCTTAGCCGGATTGGGACTTGCCAGCATCGGAATGCTTATTTTCAAAAGTGGAAGGCGAAGAAGTGAAGCCAAAATCAACTGAAGATTTATTGTTACGCGGCGCGCTGATTCCAACATTAATAGTCGGGCTAATTTCTCTGGGAATTTTTACTTGGCGAAATGGAAGTAGTGGATTACTCGGAGCCCTTTTTGCCGAAGTTGTAGTAATACTTTTCTTTTTAGTGCATATTTTGATTTCAACAGTATCTAGAAATCTTGATCCAATGGCGACAATGGCTCTGGCGATGTTCTCCTATTTCGCAAAAGTTTTACTTATGGGTGCAGCACTTTTTGCGATTTCGAAATTCACCAACCCCGAAACAATTAGTCGAACCGCCTTCGGGATTAGCGCAATTGCGCTTACTTTCGCTTGGTTAGGTGGCGAAATTCGCGCCTACTTTAAATTGCGAGTAACTTTAGATATTCCAAAAGATTTCCAAAAATAGGAGCTCCGAAAATGCGAAATGAAGAGAATGCGCTCTGGTCAATTTTTGGTTACTTGCTTTCTGGACTACTTTTTTGGGGCGGCGCGGGTTGGCTAGCTGATCACTTTCTCCACACCACCTACCTACGCCTCGTTGGCCTATTGGTCGGAATGGGGGCTGCGCTTTACTTGGTCTGGCTCCGCTTCGGTCGAGACTGACCAATTTCACATATTTCACACTTAGTTCACTTCGCCGAACGCAATCTTTCGATTTCTCAATAAGCGGGCCTGCCTAATAGGGTTGCCCTGCTTCCCCAAAAGCAAATAAATCGAATTTTTTGGAGTTTTTGTGCGTCTATTTCTAGAAGGTGGCGAAGGGTACGTCCCACCAAGCACGAAAGATTTCGATCTTCCACCAATTATTGAAGGCAATGTTTTCACAACTAAACCAATTTTGAT
>CAYFKK010000028.1:3987-4572 GCA_964343655.1 uncultured Actinomycetes bacterium
AAGCATCAGTGGTTCCAAGCAAATTGCAGTTTGCTGGTGAATCAATCTATAACTTTGTTCGCAGAGACTTGGGCGAAGAAATCATTGGCCATGATTTCGTTAAATATGTTCCATATCTATTTACACTTTTTATCTTTGTTTTAGTAAATAATCTTTTCGGCATTGTGCCGCTTTTGCAATTTCCAACAATGTCGCACGTTGCTTTTCCATATGTTTTAGCTTTATTTACTTATGGAATCTTTCATTGGATTGGTTTTAGAAAACATGGTGTCGCTAAATACTTAAAAGACATTATGTTCATGCCAGGAGTTCCAAAATTTGCTTACATTTTGCTAACTCCAATTGAAATTGCTACCTATTTCATAACTCGGCCATTAACCCTTGCGCTGCGTTTATTTGCAAATATGTTTGCTGGCCACTTGTTATTGCTAGTTTTTATTTTGGGCGGAGAGCACCTGTTGCAAGGTGTAATAGGCCTTAAGTTGGTTTCACCATTCGCATTTGCGATGGGAATCGTCATGACATTTTTCGAATTTATGGTCCAATGTTTGCAGGCGTACATCATTACTCTGCTTTCAGCGCTTT
>CAYFKK010000028.1:4582-6299 GCA_964343655.1 uncultured Actinomycetes bacterium
CCGGTGCACTTGCCGACGAGCACTAAGAAAAAACTCAGAGAGAAAAGAACAGAAAGAAGGAAAGAACATGGAAGGCACACTCAACCTGGTCGGTTATGGCCTATCTGCAATCGGTCCAGCAATTGCAACTGGAATGATCTTCGCTGCTTACATCAGTGGCGTAGCCCGTCAACCAGAAGCGCGTAGCGTTCTACAGCCAATCGCATTCCTTGGATTCGCGCTTGCTGAAGCTCTTGCGCTATTCGGCTTGGTTCTTGCATTTATTTTGTAATCGACTACCGAACAACAAAAGAATTAATTAAATAACTCAAAGGAAACCACAATGCAGAGATTATTCAGGGCTGCGGAGCAAGCTAACCCGCTAATTCCGCATACCGCCGAATTGATCGTGGGTTTTATTGCGTTCAGCATTCTCTTTTTTGTGTTACGAAAATTTGTAACACCTATGTTTGAGAAAGCTTTCGCTGAAAGAACCGAAGCAATTAAAGGTGGCATTGAGCGCGCAGAAAAAGCACAGATGGAAGCACAACGTGCTTTAACTCAATACAACGAGCAACTCTCACGCGCACGCGAAGAAGCACAAACACTTCGCGAAGAGGCAAGAGTTCAAGCGGCACAAATTTCCGATGAAATTCGTGCCAAAGCTCAGGAGGAAGCAGCTCGCATCATTGCAACCGCACATTCATCCATTGAAGCCGAACGTCAACAAGCGATTACTTCACTTCGAAATGAAGTTGGAACACTTGCTGTAGAGCTCGCATCCAAGATAGTTGGAGAAGCGTTAGACGACCAGGCACGGCAATCACGAATCGTTGAACGATTCATGGCGGATTTGGAGAAGTAATGACAATTCACTTGGGAGGTAGCAGCCGTCAGTCCTTAACTATCGGTCGCGCTGCCCTTGATAAGACAATCAGCGGTGCAACCGCTGATGTTTTATCCAAGCTCTCCCAAGATTTATTTGTTGTGGTTAACGGACTCGGAACATCAATTTCGTTACGACGTGCGGTAACTGATCCGGCTCGAAATGAAACTGATAAGGCTGCGCTTTTCAAAGAAATCTTTGGAAATAAAATTTCGCAAAACGCTCTCGAATTAGCAACTTCGTTAGCAACAAATCGTTGGTCGAAGCCAAGTGATCTATTAGTTGCGCTTGAACAAATCTCGATCGAAGCCGAAGCTGGCGCCGCAAATGCTCGTGGTGAACTCGACAAATTAGAAGATGAAATTTTTACATTCACTCGCTCATTAGCTAACAATCAAGAATTACGGAATGCCTTGGCGGGCAACCCAGATGCGGTTAAAGAAAAAATCGCATTGGTGAACCAAATTTTAGCCAGCGCTACAAGTAGCACCAAGGCGTTGATTGCTCAAATTGTTAACGGCCTTTACGGTCGAAGCATTGAAAGTGCGCTTGCTGATTTAGCAACCGCCACTGCAGCTCGTCGCAATTTGGTTATTGCTCAAGTTCGTAGCGCAGTTGCCTTAACAGATGAACAAAAGAAAAAATTGTCGGCTGCTTTGTCTAAAAAAATTGGACAAAACATCCGGATAAATGTTGAAACCGATCCAAAAATCTTGGGTGGCGTTTCAATTCGCTTTAGAGATGAATTGATTGACGGAACCATCGTCAGTCGAATGGCCGAAGCTAACCTAGCGTTAGCTAAATAGTTAGATTAACTAGGAGGAATAAAATGGCGGAACTCACGATCCGACC
>CAYFKK010000028.1:6369-6575 GCA_964343655.1 uncultured Actinomycetes bacterium
GTCATATCAACCAGCTGGTGCTGGTCGCGAAGAGATCGGAATCGTCACGCTAGCGGGCGATGGAATTGCGCGCGTTGAAGGTTTGCCTTCAACAATGACAAACGAGTTGTTACGTTTTGAAAACGGAACACTCGGCCTGGCGCTTAACCTCGATGTTCGTGAAATCGGTGTTGTTATCCTCGGAACATTTACTGGAATTGAAGAAG
>CAYFKK010000028.1:6585-8340 GCA_964343655.1 uncultured Actinomycetes bacterium
AATCATCGGTGATCGCCAAACTGGTAAGACCGCAGTTGCTGTTGACACCATTATTAACCAGTTAGAAAACTGGAAATCAGGCGATAAGAAAAAGCGCGTAAAGTGCATTTACGTTGCGATTGGCCAAAAGGGCTCAACTGTTGCATCAGTGCGTGCCGCGTTAGAAGAAGCTGGCGCAATGGAATACACAACAATTGTTTCAGCACCAGCTTCTGATCCAGCTGGATTTAAATACTTAGCGCCATACACCGGCTCGGCGATCGGTCAGCACTGGATGTACAACGGCGATCACGTTCTTATTGTTTTTGATGATTTATCAAAGCAAGCTGAGGCTTATCGTTCAGTTTCCTTATTGCTACGCCGTCCACCAGGCCGCGAAGCGTACCCAGGTGACGTGTTCTATTTACATTCTCGTTTACTTGAACGTTGCGCAAAACTTTCTGATGAATTGGGCGGCGGTTCTATGACCGGTTTACCAATTATTGAAACAAAAGGTAATGACGTTTCGGCATTTATTCCGACCAACGTAATTTCAATTACTGACGGACAGTGCTTCTTGGAAACAGATTTATTTAACTCTGGCGTACGTCCAGCTATTAACGTAGGTATCTCAGTTTCACGTGTTGGTGGCTCAGCACAGACCAAAGCGATGAAGAAGATTGCAGGACGCCTTCGTCTAGATTTGGCGCAGTTCCGTGAGTTAGAGGCTTTCGCGGCTTTTGGTTCTGATCTTGATGCTGCATCGAAAGCGCAATTAGAGCGCGGTGCGCGCATGGTTGAACTTTTAAAGCAAGGGCAGTACTCACCATTTAGCTTAGAGCGCGAAGTTATTTCAATTTGGGCCGGTACAACTGGAAAATTAGATTCAGTTGCAGTGGCCGATATCCGTCGCTTCGAAGCTGAACTCCTTGATTTTATTAATCGCGAACGAAAAGAAATCTTTACCGTGATTGCCGAAACTAAGGAACTTACTGACGACACTGTTTCTAAACTTGAAAAAGCAGTTGAAGATTTCAAGAAGCAATTTCGACCATCAGTAGCACCGCAAGTGAACGAAAAGGAAGCGGAAGCACTTGATGAAGTTGATCAGGAAACAATCACTCGACAGGTACCTGCAAGGAAGTAATTAACCATGGGTGCACAGTTACGTATCTATCGCCGCCGAATTCGTTCGGTTAAGGCGACGAAGAAGATCACGAAAGCGATGGAGCTAATTTCAGCTTCACGCATCGTGAAGGCGCAACAACGCGTTGCAGCCTCTTCGCCATACGCATCTGAATTAACAAAAGCAGTTACTGCGGTAGCTTCTTTTTCGAATACTGCGCACCCACTGACTTCCGAAAGTTCAAATCCAAAGCGCGCAGCAGTGTTGATTATTACTGCTGATCGCGGAATGGCTGGCGCGTATTCAAATGCAGCCATTAAAGAGGGCGATCAATTAGCCGCGTTATTAAAAGAGCGCGGACTATTCGTTGAAAATTACTTGGTCGGTCGAAAAGCCGTCAATTACTACCGATTCCGTAATCGAGCAATTGCTGGATCATGGACCGGATTTTCAGACAACCCGAATTATGAGCATGCAAAAGAGATAAGTAACTCTCTGATCGATGCCTTCTTAAAAGATGCACAAACTGAACCAACGGGAGTTGATGAATTACATATTGTTTACACCGAATTTAAATCGATGTTAACGCAAATTCCAGATTCACGTCGCATGTTGCCACTCGAAGTTATTGAAACTGAAGTTAAAGCGGG
>CAYFKK010000029.1:0-8217 GCA_964343655.1 uncultured Actinomycetes bacterium
TATTGGTCGCGCTTTGATGGCGTTTACTTTGCCGGCGATGGCGCAAAGTTAGATGACGAAGGTGCAATCTGGTTATTAGGTCGCGTCGATGATGTGATGAATGTTTCGGGCCATCGAATTTCAACAACGGAAGTTGAATCAGCTTTGGTATCGCATGAAGAAGTTGCCGAAGCTGCAGTAGTTGGTGCAAATGATGCGATGACCGGCCAAGCAATTGTCGCCTTCGTGATTTTGCGCGGTGGAATTCCGCATACTGGTGGCGATGAATTAATAAATAAATTAAAAGCGCACGTCACAAAAGAAATTGGTGCGATTGCCAAACCGAAACAAATCTTGGTGGTTAATGAATTACCAAAGACTCGAAGCGGCAAAATTATGCGTCGGTTACTTCGCGATGTTGCCGAAAATCGGGCAGTCGGTGATTCCACAACTTTGGCTGATCCAAATGTTATGAAATTAATTAAAGAAGGGCTAAGTTCTGGAAAAGAAGATTAATAATTCTTTGTAATCCTGGAACTTCCCGATCTTTTTCTTAACAATTTGGCCAGTCTCATCAATTAATAACGTTTGCGGCACGCCTGGTCCTAATTTAGTGGCAGTTATGCTTTTTTCGTCATACAGATTTGGGTAAGTAATACCGTTTTTTTTCACATAATCTTGCGGGTCGCGAATTCGAGCTTCATCTACCGCAATTCCAACGATTGGAATTTTATTTTCATTATTTAACTTAACAAATAGCGGAATTTCTTCGCGGCAGGGTGGGCACCAGGAGCCCCAGATATTTACCAAGACTGGTCCGCGAAGTTGATCCAATGAATATCCTGCATTACCAGTTAAACATGGCAACTTAGTTCCGGTTGAAATACTTTGTTCAACTTTGATTTTGCCACAATCAACTACTTCTCCTTTTCCAGAAGTTGCATTTCCGTTGGTGCAGGCAGTTAAGAAAATTAAAGCTGCAATCCAAACTCGCTTCATGGTTTGACCAACTTAGCAGCCTTAATTGGATCCGTCTCGCCAATTCCAAATGATGGACAGAGCTGCGCTAATGGACAAGCACCACAAGCAGGTTTGCGCGCAAAACAAACTCGGCGACCATGCCAAATCATTCGTTGAGAAAGTTTGGTCCACTCTTTCTGCGGAATTAATTTCCCGACTTCAATTTCGACAACTTTTGGATCTAGTGATTTTGTCCAATTAAATCGCCGCGATAAGCGACCGAAATGTGTGTCAACGGTAATTCCGGGAATATCGAAGGCATGCCCTAATACGACATTGGCAGTTTTACGACCGACGCCGGGCAGCTTAACTAATTTTTCTAATTCGCCCGGAACTTTGCCGTTGTATTCCGAATCCAGAATTTGGCCAATTCCTTTTAAATGCTTTGCCTTGGTGCGAAAAAATCCCGTTGGTTTAATTATTTTTTCAATTTCACGAAGTTGCGCATTGGCTAATTTTTTTGGTGTTGGGAATTTTTTAAAGAGCGCCGGCGTTACTTCATTGACGCGCTTATCAGTGCACTGCGCAGATAAAACTGTTGCAACTAGTAATTGATAAGGCGACTTGAAGTCCAATTCGCAATCAGCATTTGGATAGGTTTTAGATAGAACCTTGTAAATTGCCGATGCCACGACCAGAGGGTAAAGTACCTATCGTGAGTTTAGAAAATGATGTTGTTCGTAATGCACCACTATTCACTTCGTTAGATGACACCGCTGCGGCTGCGCTTCGCGCTTCAATGTCGCCGGTAAAGATCAACAAAGGTTCGATTCTGTTTGCCGAAGGCGACGAAGGTGATCATGTTTATGTGGTTGTCGAAGGAAAGTTAAAGCTAGGCACTTCAAGTGGCGACGGCCGCGAAAATTTGTTGGCGATTTTGGGACCAGGCGAAATGTTTGGCGAACTCTCGTTATTTGATCCAGGGCCACGTACCGCGACGGCAACTGCCGTTACTGATGCCAAATTATTGAGCCTTGGCCACGACAAATTGATTCCATTTTTAAAACAATATCCAGAAGTAGCGCTCAATTTACTTGGGCGATTGGCGCAACGCCTTCGCCGAACAAACGAAGCTGTTGGCGATTTAGTTTTCTCGGATGTACCAGGACGCGTTGCGAAAGCGTTGTTAGACCTTGGTGATCGCTTTGGTAAAACTACCGATGAAGGTCTCTTTGTTTATCACGATTTAACTCAAGAAGAGTTAGCGCAATTAGTTGGTGCATCGCGCGAAACTGTAAATAAAGCGTTAGCTGATTTTGCTGGCCGTGGTTGGTTACGCCTCGAAGGTCGATCAGTTTTAATTATCGACCTCGAACGCTTAAGCAAGCGCTCCAAATAATTACGCAGTTAACTCCACAGTTAATTCAATTTCGACTGCCGCATCTAGTGGTAATTCCGCGACGCCAATTGCGCTACGCGCTGCAATTCCGGCGTCGCCCCAAATATGCATAAATAGTTCGCTGGCACCATTTGCCACAGCAGGTTGATTTACAAATCCGGGTGCGCCATTTACATAGCAAACAACGCGAACAACTTTGGCAATCTTGTTTACATCTGCCACTAATTCAACTGCTGCTAGACAATTTAGCGCACAGATTTCAGCCATGGCTTTTGCTTCTTCGACCGTTACATTCCCGCCAACTTTTCCAGTCTTAGAAATTTTGCCATCAACAAGTGGAAGTTGACCGGCAGTGAAAACTAAATTGCCGGTTTTAGTTGCAGGCATATAAGCCGCAATTGGTTTTGCCGCCACTGGAAGCGTCAAACCTTTTTCCGCTAATTTGGCGCGAACATCAGCCATTGATTTCTCGTTTCATATAAGCAACTAATTGATCTCCGCCACCTGGCGCAGGTACAACTTGAACTAATTCCCAACCTTCAGAACCCCAGGTATCCAAAATTTGTTTGGTTGCGTGAGTTAATAAAGGAACGGTCACATATTCATATTTTTTTAAGTTTGTCATTTTAAAAGTGCTGCTTTCACTAAATTAGAAACAGTTGCGCCATCAGCTTTGCCAGCAATCTTTGGTTTTAGCGCGCCCATCACTTTGCCCATGTCTGCTGGACCAGCTGCACCAGTTGCCGCAATCGCTTCGTCAATTAATTTTTGTAAATCAGCATCACTTAATTGTGCTGGTAAATATTTAGCGATGACTTCACCTTCTGCCTTTTCTGCTACCGCTTTATCGGCACGACCAGCAGCTTCGAACGCTTCGGCAGCTTCGCGCCGCTTTTTTGCTTCGCGCGAGAGCACGGTGATGATTTCTTCGTCTTTCAATTCCCGCTTTTCCTTCCCGGCAACTTCTTCGTTAGTTATTGCAGTTAGCAACATACGAATAGTTGACGAAGAAACTTCGTCTCGGCCGCGAATTGCGGTATTTAAATCAGCTTGCAAGGTCTCTTTTATGCTCATTTTTTAGTGAACTCTTTCGCTACTAATTCCGCAATTTGCGCTGTATTTAGCGCTGCGCCCTTTCGTAGGTTATCGCCACAAACAAATAAATCGATGGACTTTGGATCATCTAGCGATTGGCGCACCCGACCAACCCAAGTTGGATCAGTTCCGACGACATCGGCTGGCGTTGGGAATATTTTCTTCTCTGGATTGTCTAAGAGTTCGACACCTTCAGCTTTTGCCAATGCAGCTTGGGCCGCTTTGCGAGTAACTTTTTTCGAAAAAGTTGCATGAACAGCTAACGAATGCGTTGTTAATACCGGAACCCGAACACAAGTTGCTGAAACTTTTAGCTTTGGCATTCCTAATATCTTGCGTGATTCATTGCGGACTTTTAACTCTTCCGAGGAATAGCCAGCTTCTTTTAACGAACCGGCCCAGGGCACCACGTTTAACGCAAGTGGCGCCGGGAATGGACCGAGATCTTTTATTGCATCGCGAACATCTTTTGCTTTATGGCCTAAACCTTTACCAGCGACTTTTTTAATTTGATCTTCCAAGGAATCAATTCCTGGTTGGCCAGCGCCGGATGCTGCTTGGTAGGAAGAGACAACTAATTCTTTAAGTCCAAATTTCTTGTTCAACGCACCCATTGCAACAATCATCGATAACGTGGTGCAATTTGGATTAGAGATAATTCCTTTTGGACGTTTCTTTACATCCTTCGGATTTACTTCTGGCACAACTAATGGAACTTTTTTATCCATTCGAAATGCACCGGAGTTATCTACGACAACGGCGCCCCGCTTTGCTGCAATTGGCGCCCACTTTTCGCTAACTTCATCTGGCACATCGAACATTGCAATATCAATTCCATCAAACGCTTCTGGTGAAAGCGCTACAACAGTTAGCTCTTCGCCGCGACATTTCAATTTTTTACCCGCGGATCTAGCCGATGCAATCAAGCGAATTTCACCGTAAACATTTGGGCGCTTGGACAAAATATCGAGCATGACGGTGCCAACGGCACCAGTCGCGCCAACAACAGCTAACGATGGAAGTTTTTTGGTTTTTTTCATCGGCCCGTTCCTCCGTATACGACTGCTTCTACTTGATCAGCATCTAAATCAAACGCGGTGTGTGCTGCGCGAACGCCCTTATCCAATTCCGATTCGCGACAGATAATTGAAATTCGAATTTCGGAAGTTGAAATCATTTCGATATTAACGCCAGCATCGCTCATTGCTGCGAAAAATGTGGCGGTAACGCCTGGGTGGGATCGCATTCCAGCGCCAATCAATGAAAGTTTGCCGATTTGATCATCATATTGAATTGATTGAAATCCAACTTCACCTTGAATTTTTTTCAAGATTTCAGTGCAGCGAGCGCCATCAGTTTTTGGCAAAGTAAATGAAATATCAGTTAAGCCAGTCGAGGCAGCAGATACGTTCTGCACAATCATGTCGACGTTGATATCGGCATCGGCAATGGCTTGGAATATTCGCGCCGCAACGCCAGTTCGGTCCGGAACACCAACTATCGTAATTTTTGCTTCGCTGCGATCATGCGCGATGCCAGAGATGATTGCTTGTTCCATTGTGTCTCCTTCCGGATGATCTTTAACCACCCAGGTTCCTTCATTGTTTGAAAAACTTGATCGAACGTGAATTGGTAAGTCATAACGGCGCGCATATTCAACGCAACGTAGATGTAAAACTTTGGCACCGCTTGCAGCAAGCTCTAACATTTCTTCGTAAGTTACAGTTTTTAATTTGCGCGCATTTGGAACAACGCGTGGATCGGCGCTAAATACGCCGTCAACGTCGGTATAAATTTCGCAAACATCAGCATCGAGCGCCGCTGCTAACGCAACTGCAGTTGTATCCGAACCACCGCGGCCAAGTGTGGTGACATCTTTTGTATCTTGGCTAATTCCTTGGAAACCGGCGACGATGGCAATTGCGCCTTCATCAATTGCTTCTTGAATTCGACTTGGCGTTACGTCAATGATTCGCGCGCGGCCATGAGTTGAAGTTGTGAGTACACCAGCTTGGCTTCCGGTAAATGAACGAGCTTCATGTCCTAAATTTGAAATTGCCATTGCAAGTAACGCCATCGAAATTCGCTCGCCGGCAGTTAGCAACATATCGAGTTCGCGACCAGATGGAATTGGCGTGATCTCTTTTGCTAAATCAATCAATTCATCGGTGGTATCGCCCATTGCCGAGACCACCACGACCACTTGATGGCCTTCGCGCTTGGTCGCAACGATTCGATTGGCGACGCGCTTCATCCCCTCAGCGTCGGCGACGGAGGATCCGCCATATTTCTGAACGATTAGGCCCATTGCGCTAGTTTGAGGGTTCAGGCCAGGCAGGCGCGAGCCGATTATCGGTTTATCTCAATATTTGGAATCAAACGCGTATCAAATATTGGGATTCTATTGAACTGCGCGACGCCCTTCGAATGCGCGGCCCAAAGTAACTTCATCGGCATATTCCAAATCTCCGCCAACTGGAAGACCGCTGGCCAACCGGGAAACTTTAATTCCGAGCGGTTTTATCAATCGAGCTAAATAGGTGGCGGTTGCTTCACCTTCCAGGTTTGGATCGGTTGCCAATATAACTTCGGTGATTTGCGAATCGCTAAGTCGCGCCATCAATTCGCGAATTCGCAATTGGTCTGGCCCAATGCCATCGATTGGGCTGATCGCGCCACCAAGTACGTGGTACTTGCCGCGAAATTCGCGAGTACGTTCAATGGCGTTTACATCTTTTGATTCTTCGACAACGCAAATGAAACTGGAATCGCGACGTGGGTCTTTACAGATTTTGCATTCAGCTTCTTCGGAAACATTGCCGCACTGAGTGCAGAACTTAACTTTTTCGCGCACGGTGCGAATTGCTTCGACTAGGTTTAACGCTGCTTCGCTATCGGATTGCAAAATATGAAAGGCGATTCGCTGGGCACTTTTTGGGCCAATGCCAGGCAAGCGACCTAGCGCATCAATTAAATCTTGAATCGCACCTTCGTACATTATTTATCTTCCACGCTAATTATTTGCGCGCCTAATTCCTTCGCTAATAACGCGGTGCCACTCAATTGATCTTCATCGGTTGGTGATTCATCGCGCGGTCCGGAATATCTTGAATTGTCAGCGCTTGGATCGACGATCGCTTCGATTTTACGGTCAATGCCGACAACATCAATAAAAGCTTGGCGCAGAATTTCATCGCTATTTGATCTTAGGAATGAATCGCGCGCACCGGAATTAACAATTCCGATTGTGATTGTTTTATCGTCTAGCGAAATAATTTGAGCCGATGCGCTTAGCAAGCTCCATGTTAAGCGGCGCTTCTTTTTTACTTCCTCAATTACGTCGGGCCAAAGTTTTCGAAGTTTAGAAACGTCGCCCACACTTTCTCTTGGTTTATTCGAATCCTTTGCCTTGACAGCAGACTCCGTCGAGCCAGAAGACTTAGTAGGAATCTCCTCTGAAACTGGGCTCGCCGAACCGGAAGACTTTTTAGGTTCGGCTCCGCCCATTTCATTCGGAGATTTCTTTGGTGCGGATGGGACTACTAATCCCTCGGCTCGTTCGAGTTTCTCAACTCGGGCTAATAATGCGGCGTCGGAAGAACTTGGTAGCAAAATTCGGGCGCAAATTAGCTCTAACATCAAACGTGGCGCTGTTGCGCCGCGCATCTGGGTTAAACCTTCGGCGACGATGTCGGCTGCATAACTAAGCCCGCCATTTCCAATGTGTTTTGCTTGTGATCGCATTCGATCTAATTGATCATCTGGCAAATCGCGGAGCACGCTATTTGGATCGCCATCACCAAAAGCATTAACAATCATCAAATCTCGTAATCGTTCTAATAAATCTGCAGTGAATCGTCGTGGATCGTGGCCTGATTCCATAACTTGATCAACAGTTTTATATAACGTTGCACCATCGCGCGCTGCAATGGCATCAATTGCTTCATCAAGTAGCGCAGAATCAGTAAAACCAAGTAGTTGTACTGCGATTTCGTAACTGACACCATCTTTGCCAGCGCCAGCTAATAATTGGCCAAGCACGGATAACGCATCGCGCACGGAACCGCCACTTGCGCGAACTACTAATGGAATCACACCCTTGGCAACTTTGATTCCTTCTTGGGAACAAATTTTTTCAAGGTGTTCACCCAAAATTCCAGGTGGCACTAATCGGAATGGATAATGATGCGTCCGAGATCTAATTGTTGAAATTAATTTTTCGGGTTCGGTTGTCGCGAAAATGAAAATTACATGTGGTGGTGGTTCTTCAACGACTTTTAATAAGGCATTGGCAGCACCAGGTCCAAGTTGGTGCGCTTCGTCAATAATATAAATTTTGTATTTGGAATTAACTGGCGCAAAAAAAGCTTTGTCACGTAAATCTCTAGCGTCATCAACTAAACCATGAGTTGCAGCATCTAATTCAATTACATCCAACGAACCTGGGCCGTTCGCAACTAAATCTTTACAAGATTGACATTCGCCGCACGGAGTTGGCGTTGGGCCTTTTTCGCAATTAAGACTGCGCGCCATGATGCGAGCGCTCGAAGTTTTTCCGCAACCGCGAGGTCCACTAAATAAATAAGCATGATGAATCCGATTGTTTTGCAACGCATTCATTAGCGGTTCGGTTACTTGATCTTGGCCAATTACATCTGCAAAAACTGAGGGACGATATTTGCGATACAACGCAAGTGACATTTCATCTCCTCAAATTTTTTAGGATCCCCCGCACACCCGCCAGAGCACACCTACCCTTGCTGCATTCCTGCCCTGGGGGAGTT
>CAYFKK010000030.1:0-7889 GCA_964343655.1 uncultured Actinomycetes bacterium
TTCGCGGTCAGCGCACACATACCAATGCACGTACTCGCAAGGGTCCACGTGTAGCAATTGCTGGAAAGAAGAAGGTGACTAAGTAATGGCCGCTCCTAAGGCAAAGCCAGCTGCAACCGAGTCAAAGACTCCGGCAGCTAAAGGCAAAGTAAAACTTCGCAAGAAGGAAAAGAAGAATGTTTCGGTTGGACAGGCTTACATAAAGTCAACGTTCAACAACACAATTATTTCGATTACTGATCCAACCGGAGCGGTAATTTCCTGGTCATCGTCAGGACAAGTTGGTTTTAAGGGTTCACGTAAATCAACGCCTTATGCGGCATCAATGGCAGCAGAAGCTGCAGCTCGTAAAGCGCAAGAGCATGGCCTAAAGAAAGTAGATGTTTTTGTTAAGGGTCCAGGATCTGGACGCGAAACAGCTATCCGTTCACTACAAGCAGCCGGATTAGAAGTTGGCGCAATCAGCGATGTAACGCCAGCTCCACATAACGGTTGCCGTCCAACCAAACCACGTCGAGTTTAAGGAGAGGAAGATAAATGGCTCGCTATACAGGTGCAGATTGCAAACGTTGCCGTCGCGAAAAAGTAAAACTCTTCCTTAAGGGTTCAAAGTGCGATGGTCCAAAGTGTCCAATTGAGTCACGCCCTTATCCACCAGGACAACATGGTCGTGCCCGCGCAAAGGAATCCGAGTACCTATTACAGATGCGCGAAAAGCAGAAGACTGCTCGCATTTATGGAGTTCTCGAGAAGCAATTCCGAAGCTACTACGAAGAAGCGAACCGTCGCGCCGGTAAGACTGGTGAAAACCTTTTGATCTTGCTTGAAACCCGTCTAGATAACGTTATTTATCGCGCTGGTTTTGCAAAGAGTCGCGACATGGCGCGCCAATTAGTTCGTCATGGCCACTTTTTAGTAAATGGCAAGAAGGTAAATATTCCTTCTTATCGCGTATCGCAATTCGATGTAATTGATGTTCTTCCTAAGTCGTTAGATCTAACCCCGTTTATCGTGGCTAGCGCTGAGCTTGGCGAAAAACCAGTTCCAGCTTGGATGGAAGTTGTTGGATCAAAGATGCAAATCATCATCCACGGATTACCAGCCCGCTCAGTAATTGATACTCAAGTACAAGAACAACTAATCGTTGAACTTTACTCGAAGTAATTTTTAAAAAAGAAACAATTTAATAGATCGATCCGGAGATCAAATGGTGGATCTCCCCAAGGAAATGAGGAGCAAGCGTGCTAATTGCACAACGTCCGACTCTAAGTGAAGAAGTAGTTTCTGAATACCGCTCTCGGTTCATCATCGAACCGCTAGAACCAGGATTTGGATACACCCTCGGTAACAGCATGCGCCGTACTCTGTTGTCATCTATTCCAGGTGCAGCGGTTACCAGTATTCGCGTTGCCGGCGCACTTCACGAGTTCACAACTCTTGAAGGTGTGAAAGAAGATTTAACTGAAATCGTTCTAAACATTAAAAACTTAGTTCTTTCTTCCGACAATGATGAACCAACAGTTATGTACATTCGCAAGTCAGGTTCTGGCGTTATTACCGGCGCAGACGTTGCAGTACCAACTGGCGTTGAAGTTCATAACCCGGATCTTCACATCGCTACCCTCAACGGAAAAGCAAATGTTGAAATTGAATTAACGGTAGAACGTGGTCGCGGTTATGTAACTGCTATCCAAAACAAGCAAGCCGGTGCCGAAATCGGTCGAATTCCTGTGGATTCAATTTATTCGCCAGTATTGCGCGTTACCTACAAAGTTGAAGCAACTCGTGTTGAGCAGCGTACCGACTTTGACCGTTTAGTAATCGATGTCGAAACCAAACAATCCATGAAGCCACGTGATGCAGTGGCATCAGCTGGTCGCACCTTGGTTGAGCTATTTGGTTTAGCGCACGAATTAAATCTAAATGCCGAAGGTATCGAAATGGGTCCATCCGTTATGGATGCAGCGCTCGCAGCTGACATGGCGCTACCAATCGAAGATCTAGATTTAACAGTTCGTTCTTATAACTGCTTGAAGCGCGAAGGCATTCATACAGTTGGCGAATTGGTAAATCGTTCTGAAGCAGATTTGATGGATATTCGTAACTTCGGTTCGAAATCAATTGATGAAGTAAAAGCAAAACTTGTCTCTATGGGAATGTCTCTAAAGGATAGCCCAGCAGGTTTTGATCCAACTAAGCATGCAAATTACGGCGCAAATGACGATGATTTCGTCGACGCTGAATAAGCGGATTAGCAGATAGGTAAGTAGGAGAAGCACTATGCCAACACCATCAAAAGGTCCTCGTCTTGGATCCGGTCCAGCACACGAGCGTTTGTTATTAGCAACGCTTGCTGAGCAACTATTCCAACACGGCAAGATCACCACAACTGAAACAAAGGCAAAGCGGCTTCGTCCATACGCTGAGAAGCTAATTACTTTTGCAAAGAAGGGTGACTTATCTGCTCGTCGTGAAGTAATGCGTAAGATTTCAAATAAGGATGTTGTACATAACTTATTTACCGAAATCGGTCCACGCTTCGCAGCGCGCAATGGTGGCTACACCCGCATCACAAAGGTTGGTCCACGTAAGGGCGACAACGCTCCTATGGCAGTGATCGAGCTCGTTTAATTTAAATATTTAATGAACGAAACCACTCTCGTACCCGAGAGTGGTTTTTTTCGTTTTCGAGTCGACTTAAGTTACGACGGAACAAATTTTTCTGGTTGGGGTAAACAACCCGATCGCCGAACCGTGCAAGGCGAAGTTGAAGCGGCACTTTCGCAAATTTTTGATCGCCCAATTGATACGACAGTTGCAGGCCGGACCGATGCAGGCGTACATGCCACTGGACAGGTGATTCATTTTGATGCGCCAATGAAGTTGGATGAGATGATTTATCGCCTAAACCGGATTCTTACTGACGAAATCCGAATCATCAATTTTAACGAAGCGCCATATGGTTTCCACGCCAGATTTTCGGCGCTGCGACGGAACTATATTTACAAGATTTTAGATGGCAATCAGACGTTGCACCCTGTGCTTCGAACCGATGTTGCACCGTATTATCGAAAATTGAACATAAATTTAATGAATGAGGCAGCCGAGACTTTATTGGGTGAAAATGATTTTTTCTCATTCTGCAGATTTCGTGAAAAAGCAACCACAGTTCGAAAGCTTGAAAAATTTGAATTCCATCGAAAAGAAGACGGAGTAATTGTCGGCGAAGTTAACGCTGATGCCTTCTGTTATTCAATGGTGCGCGGGCTAGTTGGCGCGGTTGTGCATGTTGGGGAAGAACGTTTTCCGGTTTCGTGGGTGCGTGAAGTTTTGGAAAAACGAGAACGTCAATCTGAGAGTTTGGTATTTCCCGCGAAGGGTTTAACCCTTGTGGGAGTTGACTATCCAGAAGATGCCAAATTGTTGGAGCGAGCCAATCTAACAATGTCGCGTCGATCCTCGACAGAGGAAGATTGATGGGCCATATCGATGTTAGCGGCGTTGAATATTCACTTTCCGATGGCCGCGTATTATTAAACGAAGTCTCATTTCGAGTTGGCGATGGACATAAAGTTGCGCTAATTGGACCAAATGGTTCCGGAAAAACAACTTTACTTCGAATGATTTCTGGCGACTTAGAACCAGAAGCTGGCAGCGTTTCAATCACTGGTGGCCTTGGTGTCATGCGCCAATTCATAGGCAGTGTTCGTGACGAATCAACTGTTCGGGATTTATTACTCTCAGTCGCGCCAAAGCGAATTCGCGAAGCGGCGGAACGAATTGCAATTTTAGAAGCAAAGATGAATGAAACAAATGCAGAAAAAGATCAAATGGCATACGCAGAAGCAGTTATCGAGTGGGGAGATGCCGGTGGTTACGATTTTGAAGTAATTTGGGATTCTTGTTGCACCCAAGCTCTTGAACAATCGTTTATTGAAGTAGCAGACCGGAAAGTTAATACTCTTTCTGGTGGTGAGCAGAAAAAACTTGTTGTGTTGGCCTTAATGCAAGGTCCAGAAGAAACTTTATTGTTGGATGAACCTGATAACTATTTAGATGTGCCATCTAAGCGCTGGCTAGAACAAGTTATTAAAGAAACTAAAAAGACAGTGCTCTTTGTTAGCCACGATCGAGAACTACTTGAGGAAGTTGCGACGAGAATTGTTACGCTAGAACAAGGTCACAACGGAAATACCACTTGGGTTCACGGTGGAAAGTTTTCGACTTGGCATGATGCCCGCCGTGCTCGAAATGAACGATTCGCTGAAGTTCTGCAGCGTTGGGAAGAGGAACACACACGGTTGAAAGAATTAGTTTTAACGTTACGAAATCAAGCAAAATCATCACCAGATATGGCTTCAAAATATCGGGCGATGCAAACGCGATTACGTAAATTTGAAGAGTTGGGTGCGCCACCGGCCCCGCCAATTGAGCAAAATGTTCGGGTAGGTTTAAAGGGTGGCCGCACTGGTGTTCGAGTTTTAACCTTCGAAAATCTGGCGCTAACTGGACTTACCGAGCCATTTGATTTTGAAGTCTTTTATGGTGACCGCGTTGCAATTTTGGGAAAAAACGGTTCAGGCAAATCACATTTTTTAAGATTAATTTCAGGTGATGAAACAGTTAAGTATTCAGGTAATTTTAAATATGGTGCCCGCGTAGAAGTTGGATATTTTGCTCAAACCCATGCACACCCAGAGTTCGAAGGTAAAACACTGCTCGAAATTTTGTGGGAAGAACATTCTCTTCAATTAGGTCCAGCGATGTCAGTTCTTGGAAAATATGAAATTGACCAAGCTGCCAATCAAAAATTCTCTCAATTATCTGGCGGACAACAAGCCAGATTTCAAGTTTTATTATTGGAATTAGCGGGCGACACTTTGCTCTTACTTGATGAACCAACAGATAACTTGGATTTAGCAAGTGCTGAAAGTTTGGAACATGCGCTCGATCAATATGATGGAACGGTATTAACAGTGACTCATGATCGCTGGTTCTGCCGCGGCTTCACCAGATTTTTAGTCTTTGGTGCCGACGGCCAGGTATCCGAGTCGAATGAGCCCATTTTCGACCATTAACATCGCTCGTTTTGACCACATAAGTGCTCGAAAGGTAATCTAACCCTCTGCCTTTCCTACGGGATTGCAAAAATATCAATATCAAGGAGTAAGAGAAGTGCGCACATACAGCCCAAAGCCTGGCGATGCTGTTCGTAAGTGGTACATCATCGATGCCGAAAACGTTGTGTTAGGTCGGCTTGCGACTCATGCTGCAGCGCTACTTCGTGGCAAACACAAACCAACATTTGCACCACACATGGACATGGGTGACTTTGTAATTGTTATTAATGCCGAAAAAATTGCGATCTCCGGAAATAAGTTGGCACAAAAAGTTGCACACCAACACTCTGGTTTCCCAGGTGGCTTAACTTCAACAATTTATGGCGATTTGATGGAGAAATTCCCAACTCGCGCAGTTGAAAAAGCAATTAAAGGAATGCTTCCAAAAAATTCAGTTGGCCGCCAAGCGCTAACCAAGCTAAAAGTTTATGCAGGCAGCGAGCATCCTCACGGCGCTCAAGCTCCAACACCATATGTATTCGATCAAGTTTCACAGATTGTTAAGTAGAGGAAATAATGGCTGAAAATATCGTTGACGAAGTACCAACTTCTTACACATCTTCATCTCCAGCACCGGCAACGAACCGTCCGGCAGTGAAGGCACCTGGCGCTGGCGTTGGTCGTCGCAAGGAGGCCGTGGCGCGCGTTCGTTTAGTTCCAGGCAGCGGCCGTTGGGTTGTTAACGGAAAAGATTTGGCTAATTACTTCCCAAATAAAGTGCACCAACAATTAGTTTCTGAACCATTCCGCACCGTTGGCGCTGAAAATGGTTATGACGTATTTGCCCGAATCATCGGCGGCGGAGTTTCTGGCCAAGCTGGTGCGCTTCGCCTTGGCGTTGCCCGTGCATTAAATGCGATTGATGTTGAAGCAAATCGTCCGGCGCTTAAGAAAGCTGGATTCTTAACACGGGATGCGCGAATCATCGAGCGTAAGAAGTACGGCCTAAAGAAGGCTCGTAAGCGTTCGCAATACAGCAAGCGTTAATTTTCCTTACAGCGAAAGGCTGTATTCGATATGGCGTTATTTGGCACCGATGGAATTCGTGGTCTCGCCAATCGTGAATTAACAGCAGAAATTGCTTTAGATGTAGCCGTTGCCGCGGCACATATTTTGGTTGAAAGTAAACCTGGTCGCGCTAAAGCCATTGTTGGCCAAGATTCACGGGCATCAGGAGAATTTTTAGAAGCAGCAGTAGTTGCCGGATTAACAAGTGCTGGCGTTGATGTTTATCGAGTGGGTGTGCTCCCAACTCCGGCTATTTCATATTTGATTCAAGAAAGTGGCGCAGATCTTGGCGTCATGATTAGCGCTTCTCATAATCCAATGCCAGATAATGGAATTAAATTATTTGCATCAAGTGGTGGCAAATTAGATGATGCGTTAGAAGCTGCAATTGAGCAGCGAATGGAAGAACCTTGGGAGCGTCCAATAGGTCGCAATGTTGGCCGTGCGATAAATGATGATTCAGCGCTAGATCGTTATGTGGCATTTCTTTTAAAATCGGTAAGTACCAAATTAACTGGGATCAAAGTTGTAGTTGATTGCGCCAATGGCGCCGCGTCGAAAGCAGCACCAATTGCACTGGCTGCAGCGGGAGCTGAGGTCATTGCAATTGCTAATCAACCCGATGGCTGGAACATTAATGACGGGGTGGGTTCCACACATTTAGATTTGCTAAGAAAACATGTAATTGAGAATAAGGCAGACATTGGAATTGCGCACGACGGTGATGCAGATCGGTGTTTAGCGATTGCGGCAGACGGAAGCGAAATTGATGGCGACCAGATTCTGGCAATTTTGACTATGGGATTAAAAGAACGAAACGAACTTAAATCAAACACGGTAGTGGCAACCGTCATGAGCAACCTTGGATTTATGAAGGCCATGGAAGAAGCCGGAATAAAAGTTATTGCAACACCAGTTGGAGATCGTTACGTACTTGAAAAAATGTTGGCAGAGAATTTAACTTTAGGCGGCGAACAATCCGGGCACATCATTAATCGCCAATTTGCAAACACTGGTGATGGCATTCTGACTGCGCTTCAGATTCTGCAAGAAATGGCTCGAAGTAAAAAATCTATATCGGAACTAGCTTCGGTGATGAAAAGATTTCCGCAAGTCTTAATTAATGTGAAAGATGTGGCCAAAGAAAATCTTGCTAATTCAACGGTGATAGCTGATGGTGTTAAAAAGGCAGAATCTGAATTAGGAACTTCGGGTCGAGTTTTATTGCGCGCATCCGGAACCGAAAAACTCGTGCGCGTGATGGTTGAAGCAAGCAGTGATAATCTCGCCCTCAAGATTGCGGAAGAATTAGCAACACTCGTAAAAGCAGAGCTGGGGTAATAGTAAATGTGCGGCATCGTTGGCTACACCGGGCCGCACCCTGCGCTAAATAATTTAATTGAAGGTTTGCGTCGACTTGAATATCGTGGTTATGACTCAGCCGGAATCGCACTTGGTACATCAAATAAATTATTTGTCGAAAAACGCGCTGGGAAATTAAAAAATTTAGAGAGCGCAATTAAAGAAGTACCTAACGCGACAAGTGGAATTGGACATACCCGTTGGGCAACACATGGCGGCCCAACCGATAATAATGCGCATCCACATTTGGATAACGATGGCAAGCTTGCGGTAATCCATAACGGAATTATTGAAAATTACGCCGAACTTCGAAAAGAATTGGAAGCTCGAGGCCATAAATATATTTCAGAAACTGATACCGAATCTGTAACTCATCTCCTTAGTGATTTACGAAAAAAA
>CAYFKK010000031.1:0-6953 GCA_964343655.1 uncultured Actinomycetes bacterium
TTAATTCCAATGGTGGGCCATTACATCGGTGCCGCAGTCACCACCATTGTAGGTTTAACTCAAAGCTTGCCGCAGGGATTAATCATGTTGGCGTTTTACATTCTTTACCAGCAGGTTGAAAATTACGTGATTGCGCCAAAAATTATGGGAACGCAATTAAAAATTCCAGGGGTTGTGACAATCATTGCCGCAATGATTGGAACATCACTGTTGGGATTTATCGGTGCAGTCTTAGCAGTACCGGTAGCCGCTGCAATAATTTTGATTTTGCAAGAAGTTGTAATTCCGAGATCTGAAGCTAATTAGTTAAATCTAAAACTCAGTAGGAATTGGTGCCTTTTCGGGTGCCACAATTTTTACAATTTCGTTCAGAACTAAATGAACCATGGGTTCACCAACCCACAAATGTTTGGCGCCAGAAACCGGAATTATTTTTATTTGCGGAATAACTTTAAATACTTCTCGCGCTTCATCTGGTTTTAAATAATCATCATGTTCCGGAACTAGCGCAGTAATTGGGCGCCCATCTTTTACCCAATATAGAAGTTCGGTCGGATCGGTCCACATCATGGTTGGACTCAATAAAATTAGGCCTTTATGGCGCGAATCTTTTGCATGTTTTAAAGCTAAATTTGTACCAAACGACCATCCGACTATCCAAACATTTTCTAATTTCAAATCATCAAACACATAACGTTCTATGGCTTCAACATCGAACTTTTCAGATCTTCCTTCATCGTAACTTCCAGTGCTCGTTCCAGCGTCACTTGTAGTTCCACGAGTATTGAATCTGACAATTGTCAGGTCTGCTAATTCAGGCAATCGGTTGGCAGCTTTTCGATAAACATGGCTATCCATCATCCCGCCGCCAGCTGGATTTGGGTGCAACATTAAAAGTGCACCGCGGGAAGGGCGGAGCGGGCGGGCCACCTCACCAACTAGTGTGACGCCATCCTCGGTTGTAACTTTAAATGGCGTTCTGGTGGCTGGCAAAACTGTACTGGGTTTAATTGTTTGCGCCATGTGTAAATTCTATCTACTAGCGGTTAACCTTTCTTCATGGCTACGTTCACATCACTAAATCCATCAAATGGCGAATTAATCGGCGAATTTCCAATTATGGAGAAAGCTGAAATTGATTCAGCGTTGATGCGGGCAAATTTGGCAAAAGATTCCTGGCAAGCACTTGGTTTTGATGGCCGCAAGAAAGTTTTACTGGCTTGGAACAAGATAATTGTGAATCGTGTTTCAGAAATTTCAGAATTAATCCAGAGAGAATCTGGTAAGCCATTAAGTGATGCAAAATTAGAGGCAAGCTTGGCGATGGCTCATTTAGCGTGGGCTGCTCGTAATGCTGAGAAATATTTAGGCACCGAAAAGCGAAACCCAGGCGCACTCATGTTCAATATGAAGGCCGAAGTTGTCCATAAACCATTCGGCGTAGTTGGTGTAATCGGTCCTTGGAATTACCCTATTTTTACGCCGATGGGTTCAATCACTTATGCGCTAGCTGCAGGTAATACCGTTTTATTTAAACCAAGTGAATTCACTCCAAGTGTAGGAAAATGGATTGTTGATTCTTTTTCAGAAGTGGCACCGAGTAAAGATATTCTGATTCTGATTACTGGTGACGGTCGAACTGGAAGCTATTTAACCGAAAGTGAAGTTGGCAAGATTGCCTTCACAGGTTCAACAGCGACTGCTAAAAAAGTTGCTGAAAGTTGTGCCAAATCCATGACACCGGTTGTGCTGGAATGTGGCGGCAAAGATCCAGTTATTGTGGATCGCGATGCTGATTTAAATTTAGCAGCTGAATACACAACTTGGTCGGCAATGAGCAATGCTGGCCAATCTTGTATCGGTGCAGAACGAGTTTATGTTCATGAATCAGTAGCCGATGAATTCATTAAAAAAGTTGCTGAAAATGCAAAGGCGCTGACTCCAGGTAAAAGTTACGGGGCAATGACTATGCCGAAACAAATTGAAGTGGTGCGCCGTCACGTTACTGATGCGATTACAAGTGGTGCTAAAGCGATATTAGGTGGCGTGGAATCAGTCGGAGATCGCTTTATCTCACCAGTAATTTTGGCTGACGTTCCTGAATATTCATCAGCTATGACCGAAGAAACTTTTGGGCCAACAATTGCAATAAATCGTGTTCCAGATATGGAGACTGCGATTGAGCTTTCGAATGCGACTAACTATGGACTTGGCGCAAGTATCTGGTCTAAATCTTCTGGTGAAGCTATTGCAAAACGCTTAAATTGCGGAATGGTGGCAATTAATGCCGCATTCTCATATGCCGCGGTTCCAACTATGCCTTTTGGCGGTGTGAAAGATAGCGGATACGGGCGAATTCACGGGCCAGAAGGTCTACTCGAATTCACATATGCCCAAACGGTAGTTTCCACTCGCTTTAAATTGCCAATTCACTTTACGAGCTTCAAACGTAATAAATTTGCAGATAATTTAGTTATCAGAATAAGTAAATTACTTAACGGTCGAGGTTAATATCGGGGCGCATTTCTGGTGCGTTCAATTTTTGGTTTTCGGTTTGTCCGATTTTTCCAACAGGCTTTATGCCAGTGGCGCCGATTATCTTCTTCCTCTTCGCGCCAAGCAACAATATGCGGTGTGGCCATTGGAATAATTTGATCGCAACCTGGACATCGATAGGCTTTTGTAGAACTAGATCCAGTTAATTGACGAACCACGTAAAGCCCATCTTCGTGTTCTTCAAATACTTGATTTGATGAATTTATTTCTCGTTCTTCGCTCTTTGATTTCACTTTACGTTTTGGGTGATTTCTCCGTGGGCTCACAGGCGTAAGTTTCGCATTTCTCCCCCATGTGTGGCATGGTATTTACATGCAGAAGGCAAGAAAAGTCGTAGCGCTTGCCGTTTTTGTATCATTAATAGCTAATCCGGGATTTGCGGCGACAAATTCACCAAGTGCTAAACCTTCGGCCAAAACTTCGGCTAAACCTTCGGCAACTAAAAAGATCGTTAAAAAGAAGCCGGTTTATAAACCGAAACCAAGAAAAAAGGTTAAATTAAAACCACGTAAAGATGCCCCGTGGCCACCAGTAGGTTTTGAAAGTAAACGTGATGTCTATGCAAAGATTCCAAATGCCCGCCAAGTTTTAGATGCGGCCTCAACGGATGGCAAGTTGCGAGATCGGTTAAATTCAAAAGTTTGTGACAAATTTACGTGTGGGGCAGTAATGGTGGCCTCCGAAACTGGTTGTGTCTGGTGGGAAATAACGGGCGATGTTGTCGGACCAAAATCTGTTACTGATAAATCAGTTACAACTTTCGGCCGAGTTCGATCACTTTACGGCCTAACAATTGGTAAAGAAATTAGAACAATTTTGATAGTGAGTGGTGAATTAAGAAAATCACAAAACCAAATTGTAAATATTGACGCAATCTGTCACACAGATAATCCCACCGAAAAAATCCCGAGTGAAAGTTACGAAATCGCTAAAAATTAGCGGTTAGCCCCTGGCACCCAAAGTTCGTCACCCTCGGACTTGTTTTGAAAACGTGCCAGCACAAATAAGAGATCTGATAACCGATTTAAATATTTTGCGGTCAATGGATTAACGCCGCCGCCAAAAGCATGAATTGCCGCCCAAGTGCGTCGTTCTGCACGACGAACTATAGTTCTTGATAAATGTAATAGTGATGCTGCAGGCGTGCCGTGTGGCAAGATAAATGAATGCAACGGCTCTAATTCGGAATTATATTCATCAATTTTTGATTCTAAATAGGAAATTTGTGCTTCAGTAATTCTTAATGGCTCTATTTTTGGTTCATCAATAACTGGTGTCGACAAGTCAGCACCGACATCAAAAAGATCGTTTTGAATTCTAATTAATAGTTTTCTAACTTCGGCGTTGATTTCGGCCAGTGCCAGCGCCACTCCAATTGAAGAGTTTGCTTCATCAACATCGGCATAGGCTTCAAGGCGCGGATCATTTTTAGATGTTCGACTCATGTCACCTAGTGAAGTTGTGCCATCGTCGCCAGTTTTTGTATATATCTTTGTCAAATGAACCATGGTGCGAGCCTATACGCTTAGCCAGGCTAAAACGAATAAGAAACGAATCGAGGTGGTCTCATGAGCGAGAAGTTTCGGATCATCGGTGGCACCCGTTTGATAGGCGAAGTAAGTGTGCCTGGTGCAAAAAATTCGGTCTTGAAGTTGATGGCTGCATCATTGTTGGCGGTTGGCAAAACCTCCATTACAAATGTTCCAGATATTTTAGATGTAGACATTATGTCTGATCTTTTATCGAGACTTGGCTGTTCTGTTGAACGAATTGGGAACGTTGTCACAATTGATGTCCCAGAAAAATTAAATGTTCGCGCAGATTACGACTTGGTTCGCAAAATGCGAGCTTCGATTAACGTATTAGGGCCGCTCGTTGCCAGGGCAAAAGCAGCGGAGGTAGCGCTTCCTGGTGGCGACGCAATTGGCCCGCGGCCATTGAATTTTCACATCTCAGGATTAGAAGCTCTCGGAGCAGATGCGCAAATCGAACATGGGTATGTAATCGCAAAAGCTCCGAATGGACTTGTTGGCGCCGAAATTCAATTAGATTTTCCATCAGTTGGTGCAACTGAAAATATTATGACTGCCGCAGTTTTAGCCAAAGGCCGAACGATAATTGAAAATGCTGCGCGCGAACCAGATTTAGTTGATCTCGGGCAATTTTTGGTTCAAATGGGAGCAAAAATTGAAGGTCTTGGAACCCATCAAATTCGAATTGATGGCGTAACAAAACTACAACCAACAACTCACGCGACAATTCCGGACCGAATAATTACCGGGACTTGGGCTTTCGCTGCGGCGATTACTCAAGGCGATATCTTGATTAAAAATGCAAATCCAGCCCACTTAGATTTGCCACTTGAAAAACTCACTATTGCGGGTGCAATAGTCACTAATAGCGATGATGGTCTGCGGGTCCGAATGGAACATCGTCCAAAATCAATTGATGTTTCAACACTTCCCTATCCAGGTTTTCCAACAGATTTACAGCCAATGGTGATTGCCCTTAATTCCATAGCCGAAGGCAATGCCCTTGTAACTGAAAATGTTTTTGAAGGTCGATTTATGTTTGTTAATGAATTAGCCCGTCTAGGTGCAAAAATCCAAATAGATGGCCATCATGCCGCGGTTACGGGCGTTAAACAGCTTTCTGGTGCACCGGTAGTTGCTACCGATATTCGTGCTGGAGTTGGTTTAGTTTTGGCTGCCTTAGTTAGCGAAGGCGAAACAATCGTGGAAGATGCCTTCCATATTGACCGTGGTTTTCCAAACTTTGCAGAACAGCTTTGCGCACTTGGCGCAAATGTAACTCGAATTTAATTTCTATTAATCAAGTTTAACCGAGTTTAATTTGTTGATTCCGCGAGAATAGAAACGCGGTTGTTTGAAACACTTAAGAAACCACCGGTGACATTAAATTCTTTTATCTCGCCATTTGTTTCTTTGATTGAAACTACGCCGTCGACTAGTACGCCAAGAAGCGGTGCGTGATCGGTAAGAATGCCTAAATCACCCTCAAGCGTGCGCGCAGATACCATCTGCGCTTCACCCGACCAGACTCGCTTCTCTGGCGATACTAATTCGACGGTTAATGCCACTTTAACTCCTATTAGGACTTCGCAAGTTCGGCAGCTTTACGTTCGACGTCATCAAGCCCGCCGCACATAAAGAATGCTTGTTCTGGAACGTGGTCGTACTTGCCATCTGCAAGCGCTTCAAAGGCATCGATGGTTTCATTTAATGGAACGAATGAACCTTCGATACCGGTAAACACCTTCGCAACGAATGTGTTTTGAGATAAGAAGCGTTGGATGCGGCGAGCGCGACCAACCAAAATGCGATCTTCTTCTGACAATTCATCGATACCAAGAATTGCAATAATGTCTTGTAGATCCTTGTAGCGCTGCAAGATTTGCTTAACGCGGTTAGCAACACGGAAATGTTTTTCACCGATGTAGCGCGGATCCAAAATACGTGAAGTTGAATCAAGTGGATCCACCGCTGGATAGATACCTAATTCAGAAATCGGACGAGACAAAACAGTTGTTGCATCTAAGTGCGCGAATGTTGTGTGTGGCGCTGGGTCAGTAATGTCATCAGCAGGAACATAAATAGCCTGCATTGATGTAATTGAGTGACCACGCGTTGAAGTAATTCGCTCTTGCAATTGGCCCATCTCGTCAGCAAGTGTTGGCTGGTAACCCACCGCAGATGGCATACGACCAAGAAGAGTTGATACTTCCGAACCAGCTTGAGTGAAGCGGAAGATGTTGTCAATAAATAACAACACGTCCTGCTTTTGAACATCGCGGAAGTACTCCGCCATAGTCAAAGCTGAAAGTGCAACACGAAGACGAGTTCCAGGTGGCTCATCCATCTGTCCAAAGACCAATGCTGTTTTGTTAATAACGCCGGTTTCGGTCATTTCAAGGAATAAGTCGTTACCTTCACGAGTACGTTCACCAACGCCAGCGAATACCGATACACCACCGAAGTTTTCCGCTACGCGGTAAATCATTTCCTGAATCAAAACGGTTTTACCTACACCTGCACCACCGAATAGGCCGATTTTTCCACCACGTACATATGGTGTTAGCAAATCGATAACTTTAATTCCGGTTTCGAACATTTCAGTCTTTGATTCAAGTTGATCAAAGTTTGGCGCTTCACGGTGGATTGGCCAGCGCTCTTGCACGTTCAATGATGACGTCGGAACATCAAGTGATTCGCCAAGTGCGTTAAATACGTGGCCCTTAGTTACATCGCCAACTGGGACTGAAATTGGTGCCCCAGTATCTGAAACTTCAGAACCGCGAACCATTCCGTCCGTTGGTTGCATCGAAATGGCGCGCACTAGGTTGTCACCTAGATGCTGCGCAACTTCTAAAGTAAGTG
>CAYFKK010000031.1:6963-7422 GCA_964343655.1 uncultured Actinomycetes bacterium
GTCACTTCTACGTTTAGCGCGTTAAAAATAGCTGGCATCGCATCAGATGGAAATTCAATATCCACCACTGGTCCGATTACTCGAGCTACGCGACCTTTGATTGCTGTCTGTGTAGACATCATTCGCTCCCTGCATTGCTTGAGGCGAGTGCGTCCGCACCGCCGACGATTTCACTGATTTCTTGCGTAATTTCGGCCTGACGTGCAGCGTTTGCAAGTCGGGTCAAACTCTTAATTAGTTCATCTGCGTTATCTGTCGCAGATTTCATTGCGCGACGACGAGCAGCGTGTTCTGATGCCGCTGATTGCAGTAACGCATTGAATACACGTGCTTCGATATATCTCGGCAATAAAGAATCTAAGACTTGACCAGCATTAGGTTCAAATTCATAAGCTGGAAGCAGCCCCGCTTTAACTTCAGTTTCAATAACTTCGAGTGGCAACATGCGACGTGAATCTG
>CAYFKK010000032.1:0-7115 GCA_964343655.1 uncultured Actinomycetes bacterium
GCGAATCGGTCGGGACATAAATGCGATCTCCTGGTTGGCCACGCTTTGCTGACGCATATTCGATGACCAAATACTCACGTTCGATTCCCGCCACCTTTCTTTTTAGCAATTCGACATATGTGCCAATTCCGTGCTGCTCGTGAACCACGTAATCACCCGGTTTTAGTTCAAGAGGATCGATCCGTTTCTTGCGTTTCGATGGTAACTTTTCGGAATTAGGCGTTGAACTTCCGATGAAATCACTTTCAGTGATGAAAGTTAAACCGCTGCTCGAAAAACCATTTTCGATTGGGAGCAACTCCATCGGAATTTCTAATTCAAGGTCGCGAAACATATTTCGATAACGCTCGAAAGTTCCCGTTGTATTAGCGACAAAGAATGATTTTTTATTCAATAAAAACTTAGTTAATTCTTCTAATTTCCCGTTAAATACGGGCACAGGATCTATTTCTAAAAATAGATCATCGGATAAGTCATTTCCATATGGCTTTAAATTCAATATGTCATGAGATCGCTTTTCGATTTCTTCAAATTCTAAATATTTACTTACACCGACTCCGTTTGGAGTTTCTGCTCCGACTGCCGCATTTGACCAAGCTGCATCTCTAAATTCTTCATCTGTTGCTAGCAATTCCGCTACCCGGCTAGCGCAGCGGTCTCGCTCAATAAAAATAGTTTTTGAATTTATTGGAAGTCGATCAATAATTAATTGACCCTCTTGATTTGCTGGAAGCTCTTTGCATGGCAAGATTTCAACTAAATCTGTTACTCCTTCGATCGAACGCTGATCTGAAATTGAAAAAGTATGAATAGATTCAATTTCATCGTCAAACATGTCGATGCGGATAGGGTGTTCAAGTTGCGGCGGGAATAAATCAATAATTCCACCGCGAATTGCGAACTCGCCACGACTTTCAACTAAATCTGTTCGTTCATAAGAGAGATTGATTAATCTTTTTGCAAAATCTGGAATTTTGAGTTTTCTCCCACGCGCAACGCTCAGTGGCTCATTTGCAGCAAGTTTTTTAGAAAATTCATGAATTGCTGACCGGACTGGTGCAATCACCACAACTTTCTCATTAGATCGTAATTGATTTAGCGTATTAATTCGTTCGGCAATAGTTTCACTACTTGGTTTCAATTTTTCATGAGGCAAAGTTTCCCAAGCAGGAAAGTTCAAGATTTTTAGATTAAAAGCTGATAACTCTTTGTTCAACTTTTCCGCAATTCTGGCATTTGGTGTCACGACTAAAACTGATTGCTTTTTTGCAATTGTCGCAATCACAAAAGGATTGGCAGCAACTGGGGCAACGATTGAATTTTTACTTGAAATTTGTACACCAAATTGCATCTCAAATAATGAAAACAAATTCCCTCCTTTGCTGTTAAACGCCACTTAGCCCCATTCCCGAAAAGGGAGGGGGCTCGCGAAGCGCAATAGTAATGCGATGATTAGCCAATGAGTGCCGAGAGCCAGTTAACTGATTTCGATGATGATTTAGAACTTCGTTCTGATGTACGTGCACTCGGTGACCTGCTTGGCCAATCTTTAGTCCGTCAAGAAGGACCGAGTTTGTTGGATTTAGTTGAAAAAGTGCGTAAAGCCGTCCGCGAAGGAAATGGCGAAGTTGAGCTTCAACGAATCTCGGTAGAGCAATCAGTGCAATTAGTGCGGGCATTTAGCATTTATTTCTACTTAGCAAATATCGCAGAACAGGTTCATCGTTCCAGAGTTTTAGATAAACAAAGAGCCGGAAAAGGCAGTTGGATCGCGCAGGCCGTTGAAAAAATTTCAAACGAGCAGATTTCAAAAGAAGATTTAGTATTATGGTTGAAAGATTTTTCTATTAGACCAGTATTTACCGCTCATCCCACAGAAGCTGCCAGACGTTCAATTCTTAGCAAGCTAGATAAAATTGCCACGCTATTAGATCAACCAACAAATTCAATTAGAAATGCACGCCTTAGCGAATCAATTGATCTACTTTGGCAGACTGATGAATTGCGAGTAGAGCGACCACTTGTCACTGATGAAGCGGTAAATGCACTTTATTATTTAGATGACTTGTTTCGGTTTACTGTTCCAGAAGTTCTTGATGAATTTGCCACCGAAATTCGCAAATTAGGAATCGAGATTGAACCATCTAGTAGGCCACTTAGTTTTGGAACGTGGATTGGCGGCGATCGCGATGGAAATCCAAATGTGACGCCAGAGCTAACTACCGAAATTGTTGTCATACAAGTGGGCCATGCAATTCGAGCTACCACAGAAGCAATGACTGAATTACGTCAGATGCTCTCGATTTCAACTCGGATTAAGGGAGTATCTAAAGAGCTAGAAAACTCAGTTATTCAAGACCTTAAGAATCTTCCAGAAATTGAAGAACGCTACCGGCGGATTAATGCACTGGAGCCATACCGATTAAAAGCAACTGCGATTGCGCATCGATTGAACTTGACGCGAATTCGGCATGCTAATAACGAAAAACATAAACCAATGCGCGATTATAAAAATACCGAAGAGTTATTAGATGATTTAAATTTAATGCGGGATTCTTTGTATCAGAATAGTGGCGAATTAATCGCAAAAGGCTTGCTGGAGCGAACCATCCGAACAGTTGCCGCATTTGGACTGACCCACGCAACGATGGATGTCAGAGAACATTCAAAAAAGCATCATGAAGCGCTGGCTGAATTTAACCTGGCCGATAATTATCTGGAACTTCCGGAAAATCAGAAATTTGATCTATTAGCCTCACTTCTTGCTAGACCGACAAAGGGTAAATTTGAACTTTCAAAAGATGCCGAAAAAACTTTCAACACCTTTTTCGCCATTAAAGATTTGATTGAAAGATTTGGACCCGAAGTCATTGAGACTTACATAGTTTCAATGACTAAAACCCCTTCTGATTTATTAGCTGCCGTTTACCTCGCAAAAGAAGCCGGATTGATAAATTTAAATAATAATGAAGCCCTAATTGGTTTTGCTCCTTTATTGGAGACAATTGCTGAACTCAGATCTGCTGGCGAAATTTTGGATACTTTATTATCAAATTCAGAATATCGAAAATTAGTTTCACTTCGTGGAAATCTTCAAGAAATCATGTTGGGATATTCCGATTCCAATAAGGATGCTGGCATAGTAACCAGCCAATGGGAAATTCACCGGGCCCAACGGACACTTCGTGAAGTCGC
Source organism: uncultured Actinomycetes bacterium (assembly GCA_964343655.1). Taxonomy (GTDB): domain Bacteria; phylum Actinomycetota; class Actinomycetes; order Nanopelagicales; family Nanopelagicaceae; genus ZLKRG08. The sequence goes on from CAYFKK010000032.1 coordinate 3,196, forward strand.
CCAAAAACATGGTGTGCAGTTACAAATATTCCATGGCCGCGGTGGCTCGGTTGGCCGCGGTGGTGGGCCAACTTACGATGCACTAATTGCTCTTCCATGGGGAACTTTGAATGGTCGAATCAAGATGACCGAACAAGGTGAAGTAATAAGTGATAAATATTCACTACCTTCATTAGCAAAAGAAAATTTGCAATTAACCCTTGCGGCGGCTCTTGAAGCAACAGTTTTAAATCGGAAACCACGTCAAAGTCCAGTTGATTTAGATAATTGGGATGAATGTATGGATTTAATTAGTGATACATCTTTCGCTCAATATCGTGCTCTTGTCAGCCATCCTGATCTACCGGCATATTTCTATGCCTCTACTCCGGTTGAACAACTCGGTGATTTATTTCTCGGCTCACGTCCATCGCGACGTCCAGATTCATCCGACGGTATTGAAAGTTTGCGTGCCATTCCTTGGGTATTTGGCTGGACTCAATCTAGGCAAATTGTTCCTGGTTGGTATGGATTAGGTAGCGGATTAAAGAAAGCGCGCGAATCTGGAAAAACTCCGGTCTTAAAACAGATGTTGCGTGATTGGCATTTCTTCCGTACTTTTATTTCTAACGTAGAGATGACGGTCGCCAAGACTGATTTGCAAGTCGCAGAAAAATACGTGCAGGCATTAGTTCCAGACAAACTGCAGCACTTTTTCGACACTATTCGCGCGGAATTTGAATTAACCAAATCAGAGTTATTGTTACTCACCGAGAAAGAATCAATCTTGGGTGACCAACCATTACTCGCTCGAACTTTAGCAATTCGTGATGCGTATTTGGCACCACTGCATATGCTGCAAGTGACACTACTTTCAAGAGTTCGTGTTGCTAGTGAAGAGAATCAACTGCTTCGCAGAGCGCTACTTTTGACAATTAATGGCGTTGCCGCCGGCTTGCGTAATACCGGTTGATTAACTATTAAATTTCGCTTGGGTTTTTTCCAAACCGTTGTTAACCAAATATTCGACTACTTCGGCCCCGCGCGAAATTAAATCTGAAAGCTCTTTCTTTTCGGTGCTGGAAAAATTTTTAAGTACAAAGTCTGCTGGGTCTTGGTCGCCATTTGGTCTGCCAATACCCATCCGAACGCGAAAATAATTAGGGGCATTAAAAGCACTAGTCAAGCTCTTTAATCCATTATGTCCATTGTCGCCACCACCTAATTTGGTTCTAATAGCGGCAAATGGAATATCTAATTCATCGTGAATCACTATTACATTATCTAGATTTACTTTGTAGAAATTTGCGAGCGCTTTTACTGGTCCGCCACTTTCATTCATAAACGAATGCGATTTAGCTAGAACAATTCCGGGTGCATCTAAACCAAGACCTAATTTGTAAGCCGCAACATCTGCCCGAGATTTAGACGCAGTCCACTTAACTTGATTTTGTTTTGCTAGTTCATCAACGACTAGATACCCGATGTTATGTCGGGTATTTGAATATTGTTCGCCAGGGTTACCTAAGCCAACAACAAGCCAGACCAGAGAAAATTACTCTTTCTTCTCTGCAGCTTCGCCTTCAGCAGGTGCTGCCGCAGCTTCGCCTTCAGCAGGTGCTGCCGCTACCGGAGTCTCTTCAACTACTGCACTTCGGATTGAAAGGTGGGCAACAGTAAGTTTTGGATCACATGCAAGTGTTACACCTGCTGGCAATTTAACATCTGCTGCAAACTTTGAATCGCCGGCCATCATTCCAGTTAAGTCCAATTCAAGGAATGCTGGAATCGAAGTTGCTTCGGTTTCAATTTCAATCGCATTATTAACGTGTTCCAAAATACCTTCACGATCGAATTCGCCACTTGTGTGAACTGGAACTGAAACCACAACTTTTTCGCCACGACGAACAATTACTAAATCAACATGCTCAAGCGTGCTCTTTAGCGCATCCCGAACAATTGCTTTTGGAAGTGTTAGTTCAGTTTTTCCATCTACCACAATGTCTAACAAAATATTTGGAGTCTTTAACGCAATCGTTAACTCATGCATTGGCAAAGTGATGTGAGCTGGCTTTTCGCCATGACCGTAAATAACTGCAGGTACCTGACCGGCACGGCGCGCACGACGTGATGCACCTTTACCGAATTCAGTGCGACGTGCGCCGTTGATAGTTACTTCTGCCATTTTATTTACTCCCTATGTATCCAAAGTTTTCCAAATTGCGCCTTCGTGTAGCGGCGCGGATTTTAGGGATAACCGTCGATCACGGAAGATCTCTTACCCTCGCCGGAATGGCCAAAGGTTAACTCAAGAAGAAGCGTTATACCAAATCGAGGTGTTTGGCTTATGAATGGCCGTCAAAGAGGCTTGTAACCGAACCATCTTCAAAAACTTCTCGAATTGCTCGAGCCAATAGCGGCGCAATCGAAAGTACCGTCAATTTATCAAAACGGTTGTCCATCGGAATTGGCAAAGTGTCGGTCACAACAATTTCACTTGCCTTTGACTCTTTCAATCTTTCGTAAGCTGGACCCGAAAAAACGCCATGAGTTGCCGCGATGATTACATCTTTGGCGCCTTCATTAAATAGTGCATCAACAGCTTTTGTAATGGTTCCAGCCGTGTCAATCATGTCATCAATTACAACGCAGGTTTGGCCTTTAACATCACCAACAACACGACCAGTGGTTGATTCATTTGGAATTCTTGGGTCTCGCATTTTATGAATAAATGCGATTGGACATCCGCCCAGTAGGTCTGACCAACGTTCTGCAACGCGAACTCGACCAGAATCCGGTGAAACGATTGTTAGTTTACTTCGATCAACTTTGCTTCCAACATAATTTGTCAAAAGTGGTAACGCAAATAAATGGTCTACCGGTCCATCAAAAAAACCTTGAATTTGCGAAGTGTGTAAATCGACAACCATTAAACGGTCTGCGCCAGCTGTTTTAAATAAATCAGCCATTAAACGAGCTGAGATTGGTTCGCGACCACGATGTTTTTTATCTTGGCGCGCGTAACCATAAAACGGAGCAACCACGGTAATTCGTTTTGCGGAGGCGCGCTTTAACGCGTCGACCATGATCAATTGCTCCATTATTTGTTTGTTGACTGGAGCAGCATGGTTTTGAATCACGAATGCATCACTACCACGAACTGATTCTTCAAATCGAATAAATATTTCGCCGTTCGCAAAATCATATGCGGAGGTTGGTGTAACAGTTATGCCAAGTTCATTTGCAACTTTTTCTGCCAATTCTGGAAATGCTCTCCCGGTGAATACTCGCAATCTCTTTTCAGACGATAAGCGAAGCTCACTCATTGTTACTTTCCTCCGTTTTCCTTTTTAGCAGCAGCTGCCGATTTACTGTTCGGGCGCTTTCTAAGAACCCACCCTAAGACATTTCTCTGTTTTGCTCGGCCGACACCCATGGCGCCGGCAGGAACATTTTCAGTAATTACTGAACCGGCCGCGGTGTATGCACCATCTCCAATTTGAACTGGCGCAACAAGCATCGTGTCGCTACCAATTTTCACGTGATTTCCTACCTCAGTTCGATGTTTGTTTTCTCCATCGTAGTTAACAAAAATTGTTGCGGCACCAATATTGCTCTCCTCGCCGATAGATGCATCCCCTACATATGAAAGATGCGGAACTTTTGATCCAGTTCCGATTTGAGAATTCTTAATTTCTACGAAGGCACCTGCTTTGGTTTCGTTTCCTAATATTGTTCCGCTGCGCAAATATGTAAATGGGCCAACTGTTGCATTCTCGCCAATTTCACTTCCAGTGCAGTTTGATTCGATTACTTTTGCACCTTGATTAATCGCGCAATCTTTCAATGTTGTCCGGGGCCCAATAATTGCATTGGCAGCGATTGCGCTCTCACCTGTTATTGAACAACCTGGCAAAATCGTCACATCAGCTGAGATAGCG
>CAYFKK010000032.1:7125-7412 GCA_964343655.1 uncultured Actinomycetes bacterium
CGCCGGGTCCAAAATAGTTACGCCATTTTTCATGTGTCGCTCATTGATGCGGTCACGCATAATCGCCGCAGCCTCAGCGAGCTGAATTCGATCATTTACGCCGATAATTTCAACAAAATCTTCATTTAAAATTGCGGCAACTTTTCCGGATTCATTTCGAATAATTTCAATAACGTCAGTTAAATAAAATTCACCTTGGGCATTATTTTTTTTCAACTTTGAAATCGCAGATTTGAGAATATCTAATTCAAATAGATAGATTCCTGAATTTATTTCAAATATGTATC
>CAYFKK010000033.1:0-7408 GCA_964343655.1 uncultured Actinomycetes bacterium
GAGCATTCGGGCCATTTTTATTTTGCCGATTGCTGGCGCGCAGATTCCGGAATGCTAGCTGCATTAAATGCAATTGCCGCTCTTGGAAGTAGCGATAAGCCCTTATCAAAATTGTTAAAGCCATATTCGAGATATGTTGCAAGTGGTGAAATAAATTCAACGGTTTCTGACGGGACTGCAATCATGAAAATGATTGAAGATGAATATGGCAACAATCAGAAGTTGGAATTAGACTTTCTCGATGGTTTAACCGTTAGCGCCGAAAATTGGTGGTTCAATGTACGTGCATCAAATACCGAGCCATTACTTAGGTTGAATGTCGAGGCTAAATCTCAAGCACAAATGGCCAAGATTCGCGATGAGGTTTTGAAGCTAATCAACTCCTAGTAAACTAGCGGCTAATAATCTAGAAGATACCTAAAGAGGGGTTCTCGAGTGTCATCATCAACAACAACAATTCCAAAGCATGACATCGCCGATGCATCACTTTCTGCATCAGGCAAGAAGCGAATTGAATGGGCGGAACGGAATATGCCAGTTCTTGCTCAAATCCGTCAGCGCTTTGAAAAAGAGAAACCATTTACCGGTATCCGAATCGCCGCATGTATGCACGTAACCACGGAAACTGCTAACTTAATGCGAGTCTTAAAAGCTGGCGGCGCTGAAATTGCACTTTGTGCTTCAAATCCGCTCTCGACTCAAGATGACACGGCTGCTGCGCTCGTACATGAATACGGAATTAGTGTTTTTGCAAAAAACGCAATCGATCGCGACGGTTACTACAAGCACATAAATTCAGCACTAGATATTCAACCTCACCAAGTATTTGATGATGGTTGCGATCTAGTGAATACGTTGCACACAACAAGAAAAGAATTAATTCCAAACATTACTGGCGGCTGCGAAGAAACGACCACTGGCGTCATTAGATTAACCCAAATGGCAAAAGATGGTGCGTTGCAATTTCCAATGGTGGCCGTTAATGACACCGACACAAAGCATATGTTTGATAATCGTTACGGCACCGGCCAATCAACGTTAGATGCGGTATTTCGTGCAACAAATTTCTTGCTAGCTGGTCGAGTATTAGTGGTAGCCGGATTTGGATACTGCGGCAAAGGTGTTGCCGAACGCGCACGTGGCTTAGGCGCCGATGTGATTGTTACTGAAATTGATCCAACAAAGGCGCTAGATGCGATGATGCAAGGATTTAGAGTAATGCCAATGGATAAGGCCGCTCCAATCGGTGACGTGTTCATTACCGTAACTGGAAATCGTGACGTGCTCCGCGAAGAACATTTTGTAAAAATGAAAGATGGCGCAATTTTGGCTAACTCAGGGCACTTCGATATCGAAATCGATGTTGCTTGGTTGGAAAAGAATGCAATTCAAAAGAATGAAAAAATGCGCCACCAAACCGATGAATATGTATTGAAAAACGGAAATCGGATTCTGCTTCTTGCTGAAGGTCGATTAGTTAACCTCGGTGCGGCAGAAGGTCACCCAGCTTCTGTTATGGATTTATCATTTTCAGATCAGGCCCTCACGGCCGAATGGTTGGTTAAAGAGTCAAAGAATTTGAAACCGGGAGTACATAACGTCCCTGTTGAAATAGATAAAGATGTTGCGCGAATGAAACTCAAGAGCATGGGTGGTTCGGTTGACGTACTAACGCCAGCTCAAGAGCTTTACCTTAACTCTTGGGAACACGGTAGCTAATGCCGAAGGTTTTGGTCGTTGATGACGACCAGGACTTAGCAGAAATGCTTGGCATCGTGATCACGGGTGCCGGTATGGATGTAGAGATAGTTAGCCGAGGCGATGAAGCTGTAAACGCTTTTCACGAGAATAAACCCGATTTAGTACTACTTGATTTAATGTTGCCAGGAATTGATGGCATCGAAGTCTGCAAACAAATTCGTCAAGAATCAATGGTGCCAATCGTGATGCTCACTGCAAAAGGTGACAGCTACGACGTGGTAGCCGGATTGGAAGCTGGCGCAGATGATTACATCGTTAAACCGTTGCCACACCCTTCGGAGTTAATAGCTCGCATCCGTACTCGTTTGCGCAGAATCACTCCAACAAATAGTGGCATTATTAATTTAGGCGATTTACAAGTTGATTTAGTTTCACATGAAGTTTTACGTGACGGTAAAAAGATTTTATTGACTCGACTTGAATTCGAATTACTTGCTGCACTTTTAAAAGATCCTGGTCGGGTGTTTAGTCGTGATGCGCTTCTTAGTGAAGTATGGGGTTATCACCATTCAACTGACACGCGGTTAGTTAACGTACACGTACAAAGATTGCGGTCTAAAGTAGAACGAGATCCGGAAAATCCTGAATTAATTTTGACAGTTCGTGGAGTTGGATACCGAGCAGGTCGTCCTAATTAATTCGTGAATCGCCTTCGTAATTCATTAGCAACGCGCGTTGTTGTTTCAACGGTACTGCTCTCGCTAGCGGCATTTTGGCTGGCTGGTTCTGCTTTGTATAACAATCTCTCATCAGGTGTAAAACGGGTTAAAACAGAGTCAGCCGTATCAGAATTTAGAGCGACAAGTTTCGGACTTCAATATGAATTTATTCTTTCCGATTCAAATTCTAAAACAATTCAAAAGGCCATAGATGATGTGGTTAAAGCAGCAGCTTTGACTGGCGGACAAGAAATCGCAATTGTTGCAAGCCCTGGGACGAAATTAAATAAAATTAATTTTTCCAAACTTACTGATTTTGCTAATCTGAAAATTATCCCCAAAGATTTGCGAACAAAGGTTCAGAAAAAAGCTGGACCAAATTGGGCTTATTCAACAAATAATGATTACATCATTGTTGGTGAGAAAATCATTATTCCCACTGGTGGTCGATACGAACTTTACGTTTTCTATTCTTTAGCCAATCAACTTGCTACAAATTCGTTAATTCTAAATGCGTTGTTGTTAACTGGATTAGCACTTCTATTTTTAATCGCCCTTACAACTTGGTTAGTTGTGCGCCAAGTAGTGTCACCGGTCCGCGAAGCGGCTCGAACTGCTGAGCGATTGACTGCGGGAGATCTCGGACAGCGGATGGAAGTTGAAGGCGAGGATGAAATCGCTCGTCTTGGTAGCGCTTTCAACGAGATGGCCGATTCATTACAAAGACAAATCACCAGATTAGAAAACTTGTCACGGGTTCAGCAGCGGTTCGTATCTGATGTTTCACACGAATTACGCACACCTTTAACAACAATTCGCCTCGCATCTGCCGTTATTGATGGTGCGAAAGAAAGCTTTGAGCCCACGGTTGCCCGAAGTGCCGAATTGTTGATGTTGCAATTGGATAGATTTGAAAGGCTATTAGAAGATCTCTTGGAAATTAGTAGGTTTGATGCTGAAGTTGCCGCACTTGAGTCAATTGATTTCGATATCGGCGCCCTAATAAAGACTAATGTTGAAGAGTTGCAATTTGCGGCTCGAGAATTAAATACCGAAATTCGCTTCGGCCAACCAATCGAGCAGGTTGTAGTGCGCGGTGATATTCGACGGATTTCCCGAATCTTGCGAAACTTATTAACGAATGCCATCGATCATGCAAACAGTAAACCTGTTGAAGTAGCTCTTGCTTTCAATGAAAATACAGTGGCAATTAGCGTAAGAGATTTTGGCGAAGGTTTCGATAAAGAAGTTGCCCGCAGAATCTTCGATCGATTTTGGCGCGCTGATCCATCACGCTCAAGAGTCCATGGTGGAACTGGTCTTGGACTTTCAATTAGTTTGGAGGATGCCAGACTTCACAATGGCGAATTAGAGGCTTACGCTGAACCAGGTAAGGGTGCACACTTTGTTTTAACGCTGCCACGAAGGGCTGGGGATGAGATTTCGGGGCGGTTAATTAAATTGCAGTATTAATTGCTTCGTGCGTGATGGATTTTTAGAACTACTTTTTCCAAGTCGGTGCTTTGGCTGCAGAGAATTAGGGCCCGAAATTTGTAATCGATGTCGTATTAATTGGAATCCTCACATATATATTCAAAAATTAGAGCGACTTAAAATTTACTCAGCAATTGATTACAACGAAACCGCAAAATCAATTTTGCTGGGAGCAAAAGAAGGGTCAATTAAAACCGCTGATGATTTGATAGTCAGAGCTTTGCAACATTGTTTAGATCGAGCCCCTGGAATTTCAATACGGGACCTCACATTCGTTCCAATTCCTTCAACTAAAAAAGCAATTCGAAGACGGGGGCGGAACTTTCTATTAGAAATTACTGAAAGGTTTGCGCTTCCGTATCGAGCAAATGTGATTGACGCCCTAGAAATAAATCGGAAAATATTTGATCAAACCAAGTTAGATGCAATAAATCGAAGAAAGAATTTGTTTAATGCATACACATGTAATTTACCTACTGATCAAATCAGAAATCTAAGCAATGTTATTTTGGTTGATGATTTAGTCACCACGGGAAGCACCATCAATGAAGCGCATCGCGCGCTTTCTGCCGCGGGTATTCATGTGACATGCGCGATTACCGCATGTGTAGCAAAGCCTCTACGATAGGGGGCTGGATTTCGAGAGGGAGCTAGATGGTCGCCGTTTTAGATCGCATTCTGCGAGCTGGTGAAGGTAAGGCGCTCAAGAAACTTGCAAAACTAGCCGAGCAAACGAATTCTTTTGAAAATTCAATTTCAGCCTTAGCTGATTCACAATTGCAGGCGAAAACAGAAGAATTCAAAAATAGAATCGCAAATGGCGAATCATTAGATGATTTATTGCCAGAAGCCTTTGCCGTAGTTCGTGAAGCTGCAAAACGAACCCTTGGACAACGCCATTACGACGTACAAATTATGGGTGGTGCAGCACTACATCTTGGAAACATTGCCGAAATGCGGACCGGTGAAGGTAAGACTTTAGTTGCAACTTTGCCGTCATATTTAAATGCTTTGAGTGGCAAGGGTGTACACGTTGTCACAGTTAATGATTACTTAGCCGAGCGTGACAGCGAATGGATGGGTCGCGTCCATCGTTTCTTAGGTTTGAAAGTCGGCGTTATTTTGGCTTCAATGACGCCGGCTGAGCGGCGCGAAGCATACGCTGCCGATATTACTTATGGAACAAATAACGAATTTGGTTTTGATTACTTACGCGACAACATGGCTTGGTCACTTGAAGATTGTGTGCAGCGCGGTCATAACTTTGCAGTTGTTGACGAAGTTGACTCGATTTTAATCGACGAAGCCCGAACTCCATTAATTATTAGCGGTTCAGCTGATAAACCAACTAAGTGGTATGTAGAGTTTGCCAACATTGCCGGAAAACTTGATCGCGATGTTCATTATGAAGTAGATGAAAAGAAGAAGACTTCTGGAATTTTAGAAGCTGGAATATCTAAAGTCGAAGAACTATTAGGAATTGGAAATCTTTACGAATCTGCAAATACACCGTTAATTAGCTATTTAAATAACTCGATTCGCGCCAAAGAGCTATTTAAGCGCGATCGCGACTATGTAGTAATGAATGGCGAATTGTTAATTGTTGATGAGCACACGGGCCGAATTCTTTCAGGGCGACGTTATAGCGAAGGACTTCACCAAGCGCTTGAGGCGAAAGAGCGGATTGAAATTCGCGATGAAAATCAGACGTTGGCAACAATTACGTTGCAGAATTATTTCCGGCTTTATACCCGCTTATCAGGAATGACTGGCACCGCGATGACCGAAGCATCTGAATTCCATCAGATCTATAAATTAGGTGTAATTCCAATCCCAACCAATCGTTCGATGATTCGAATAGATCAACCTGATTTAGTTTACAAAACTGAGGTTGGAAAATTTGCGGCTGTTGCACAAGATATTGTCAATCGACATCGAAAAGGACAACCGGTTTTGGTTGGAACGGTGAGTGTAGAAAAATCAGAGGAATTGTCAGCAGTTTTGAAAAAGAATGGCGTGCCACACGAAGTATTAAACGCCAAGCATCACGAACGAGAAGCTGCGATTGTCGCTCGCGCTGGTGTTAAAGGTGCAGTCACTGTTGCGACAAATATGGCCGGTCGCGGAACCGACATCATGCTTGGTGGCAATCCAGAATTTATGGCTGATTTTGAAATTCAAAAACGTGGCATTTCGCCAGTTGATAATCCGAATGAGTACGAGGCAGCTTGGCCAACTGAAATTGCAAAACAAAAAGCTGCAGTAGCTAGAGACCATGAGGAAGTCGTAGCTCTAGGTGGACTTTATGTTTTAGGTACTGAACGCCACGAATCTCGCCGCATCGATAATCAGTTGCGTGGTCGCTCTGGTCGCCAGGGGGATCCAGGTGAATCACGCTTCTATCTTTCATTACAAGATGATCTAATGCGTAGATTTAATTCCGGAATGGTCGAACGTGTTTTAAGTGCCGCCGGCTTACCAGAAGATATGCCAATTGAATCTAAGATGGTGAGCAATTCAATTAAATCTGCTCAAACACAAGTTGAAGCTCAAAACTTTGAAATTCGAAAGAATGTTTTGAAATATGACGATGTTTTAAATCGCCAGCGCGAAGTAATTTATGGCGAACGCCGTCTTGTGCTAGAAGGCGCCGACATCAGCGAGCAAACTAAGCAATTCTTAATTGACACGTTAAGCGCATATATCGTTGCTGCGACCAACGAGGGATTTGGCGAAGATTGGGATTTAGATGCGCTATGGTCTGCAATCCATTCGATTTATCCAATTTCATTTACGGTTGCAGATTTGGAGCAGGAAGTTGGCTCTCGGGGTGCATTAGATACAGATTTCTTGATAGCCAAAATAACCGAAGATGCACTTTCAGCTTATGCCAAACGCGAAGAGTCTTTGGGTTCAAATGTGATGAGAGAGTTGGAACGAAAAGTTCTACTTTCTGTTCTCGACCGAAAGTGGCGCGACCACCTCTATGAGATGGATTATTTACAAGAGGGTATTGGACTTCGTGCAATGGCACAGCGTGATCCGCTTGTTGAATATCAACGTGAGGGTTACGACATGTTCGCGGCAATGATGGAAGCCATCAAAGAAGAAATTGCCGGATTTGTATTTAATATTGACGTCACAGTTGAAGAATCAACCCCGACTCCAACTCAAAAAGATTTGCGCTACACATCAGCAGATGAAACTGGTGTACACACAACTGGCGATGTTTCAAGAAATTCACCTTGCCCTTGTGGTTCCGGCAAGAAATATAAGCGTTGCCACGGCTCCGCCTAAATTAATTTAAGTTCAGTACAGAGCCAGCGACCATCCACTCCTTCCAAGCGAATTGCGATTGATCTCAATCGTTCGTTAAATCGCACTGTTGCAGTTGCTTCGCACAACCCATCCAATGGTTCACGGATATGTATTTTGCGCAATTTTCCAACCACTGATTGAGTCCTAACGCTCTTAACAAGTTCTTGATAAACCTT
>CAYFKK010000034.1:0-2613 GCA_964343655.1 uncultured Actinomycetes bacterium
CGCGCACGTTCTGCTCCTAATTTTCTAATCTCAACCGGTGTAGCCATATACGCCACGAACTTGGTCGCGCACGACATGGCCTTCTGATAATTCGATGACGCGTTTGCGCATCTGATCCACAATTCCCGCATCGTGCGTTGCCATAATTACTGTGGTTCCTTCACGATTGATGCGATCGAGTAATTTCATAATTCCAACTGATGTTGCGGGGTCTAAGTTTCCAGTTGGTTCATCGGCAATCAATATTTGAGGGCGACTGACATAGGCGCGGGCAATAGCCACACGTTGCTGTTCGCCACCGGAGATTTCGGTTGGAAAGCGATCGGCTTTATCAGCCAAACCAACTAATTCAAGAGTCTCTGGGACTTTGCGATCAATTACTTTCTGAGTAAAACCGAGTACGTGGAGTGTGAAAGCCACGTTCTCTGCAATTGTTTTATTTGGCAGCAATCGAAAATCCTGAAACACAGTTCCGATTTGGCGACGAAATTCTGGGACTTTGTGATTTGGAAGAGTGTTTAAATCTTTACCGGCTACGTGAATAACACCAGAAGTTGGTTTCTCTTCGCGCAAAACTAACCGCAAAAATGTTGATTTACCGGAACCAGATAGGCCAACTAAAAATACGAATTCGCCTTTTTTAATTTCGATATTGATGGAATCAAGTGCGGGACGTTCCTGTCCGCTATAGACCTTGGTGACGTTCTCAAACCGAATCACTTATTACTCCATCCACGTCCAGATGAGATTTGCCATCTCAATTCGTGTCGAGCCTTTAGTCTAAAAGGGGAGAGCAGAATTTCTGCTGATTTCGAGCGCTATCCGAGGCAATTTTCAGGAAGATAAGCGTGAATTATTTAACTAGCGGAGAAATCACACCGGAATCTTTATAGCTTTGGTTGCTGCTATTGGTTAATGCTTATGAATTACTTGATCGTCGCCAACGAATACCAGCTGCGATGAATTCATCAATTTCGCCATCTAAAACTGCACCGGTATTTCCAGTTTCATAATCAGTTCGCAAATCTTTAACCATTTGATATGGCGCTAAAACATAAGAACGCATCTGATTTCCCCAAGATCCGCTGTTGTCGCCTTTAAGGGCATTAATTTTTGCTTGTTCTTCTTGGCGGCGGCGTTCTAATAATTTTGATTGCAAAACTGCCATTGCGGTAGCTTTATTTTGAATTTGGGAACGTTCGTTCTGGCACGAAACTACGATTCCAGTTGGGATATGTGTAATTCGTACCGCGGAGTCAGTTGTATTAACGCCTTGACCGCCCGGGCCAGATGAACGATATACATCAACTCGAATTTCTTTTTCATCAATTTCGATGTGATCGCTTTGGTCTACAACGGGGACAATTTCAACGCCAGCGAAGGATGTATGGCGCCGAGATTGGCTATCAAATGGCGAAATTCGAACTAAGCGGTGCGTTCCTTGTTCGACCGAAAGTGTTCCATATGCGTAGGGTGCACTTACGCGAAAAGTAGTTGATTTGATTCCGGCTTCTTCAGCATAAGAAGTTTCCAAAACATCAACTTTGTAATTGTGGCGCTCGCAGTAACGTAAATACATTCGTTGCAACATTTGCGCCCAATCTGCCGCTTCAACTCCACCAGCTTCAGAGCGAATGGTTACTAGTGCGTCGCGTTCGTCATATTCACCATTTAGAAGAGTTTGGATTTCTAAATCTTCAATTGATTTGGTAATCGCATCGAGTTCTTTATCAACATCAGCGAGAGCGGATTTATCATTTTCTTCTTTTGCTAAATCAAGCAAAACTGGCAGATCGGTAATTCGGCCGCGTAAAGATTCCAAAGTCTTTATCTGATTTTGGGTATGAGACAACTTACTGGTTACCTTTTGAGCATTTGCCACGTCATCCCACAAATTCGGAGCCGAAGCCGCCTCCTCTAATTTGGCAGCTTCTTCTTTCAATTTCGGCAAATCTAAAACTTTTTCGATGCCCGAAAGAGTGGACTCTAATTGCGCCAATTCCGCTGCATATTCTCTCTCGGCCATGCGAGTAGGGTACTAGTTACTTTGGATTCGATTAGAATTTGATTTAAATGAAGCGAATAAATCGGGAAAATCGAATATCTGCAGCATTTACTTTGATGATTTTAGAAACTTCCGTTCTCATTTCTATCGCAATCTATTTAATTTACAAAAATTTTACAGCCACGAATACGTCTGATTCGAAGGCGCTTTTTGCCGAAATTGGTGCGGCGATTTTTGGTTCAATTATTTTTTCCATCCTAACTTTAGGAATTAGAAAAGCGAAACGGTATGCCTTTGCGCCAACTATTCTGTTTAATCTGATTTTTCTTGGTGTATCGAAATATATGGTTGATGAATCATTTTGGATTGGGGCTATTCCGCTGGTCGCCACCTCCTTGGCGTTGCTTCTATTGGTAGGTTCGTTAGTTAATGAGTAGCGCCCCTCACAAAAAAGAAGACCCGAGAAGAAGATAGGCTAAGACCCGTGACCAATGGTGATCTCGGAGCCAATGAGTGGCTTGTAGACGAGATGTTCGAGTCATATTCAAAAGATCCAAATTCTGTAGATCCCGTTTGGCGTGATTACTTCCTAAAAACAAAAGGTTCAA
>CAYFKK010000034.1:2713-7371 GCA_964343655.1 uncultured Actinomycetes bacterium
GGCGCGCCTCGCGGTGGAGTTCCACCAATTCCGAAAGCAGATACGGGTTCGATAGCGCCACAATTTATTCAACAAACTTCTGCACCAGTTATTCAACAAACATCTGTTCCGATAGCGCCACCGGCACAGCCAGCCGAGCCAATTCAACAGGTGCAACAAGTTCCACCAACTCAAGTTTCACAACAGGAAGTTTTAAAACAATCATTCGCACCTGCGGCAACGCCAGCGGATCCAATAGTTAAACCAGCACCACTTGTTACATCACCGGGTTCGGCTCGAATTGAAGTTTTGCGCGGGGTGTCAGGTCGCGTAGTTCAAAGCATGGAAGCTTCGCTTTCAGTTCCAACCGCAACAAGCGTACGTGCAATTCCAGCGAAATTATTAATCGATAATCGAATTGTCATTAACAATCACTTAAAGCGTGGTCGCGGTGGAAAAGTTTCATTCACCCATCTGATTGCTTACGCGATGATCAAGGCAATTCGTAAATTGCCAGAAATGAATACATTTTTTACGGAACAAGATGGCAAACCAGCAGTTGGTTATCCGGAACATATCAATCTTGGTATCGCAATTGATTTGGCAAAAGAAGATGGAACTCGTCAATTACTAGTGCCGTCAATTAAAGGTTGCGAAAACTTAGATTTCGCTCAATTCTGGAATGCGTACGAAGAGACTGTTAAAAAAGCGCGCAATGGCCAATTAACAGTTGAAGATTTTTCGGGCACCACTGTTTCGCTAACTAATCCAGGCACAATCGGCACCGTTCATTCAGTGCCGCGATTAGTGCAAGGCCAAGGTTTAATTCTTGGCGTTGGCGCGATGGATTACCCAGCAGAATTCCAAGGCGCAAGCGAAGAAACATTGAACAACATGGGCGTTGGCAAAGTAGTCACGCTAACTAGTACATATGACCACCGAATTATTCAGGGTGCGCAGTCGGGTGATTTCTTAAGAATCATAAATGAAGAATTAATTAGCGATGAGTTTTATCGCGAAGTTTTTGAAGCAGTTCGCGTTCCGTATGCGCCAATCAAATGGTTTACTGATGTTGATTCTTCAACCGATGATGATATTGATAAAGCAGGGCGGGTCCAACAATTAATTCAGGCTTACCGCAGTCGTGGGCACCTAATTGCAGACGTTGATCCATTAACTTATGAACAACGCGAGCACCCGGATGTTGATGTCAGAACTTACGGTTTAACCCTTTGGGATTTAGATCGCGTATTTCCAACGGGCGGTTTTGGTGGCAAGTCAAAAATGAAATTACGCGAAATTCTAGGAATTTTGCGTAATGGATATTGCCGAACAACATCGGTGCAATTTACCCACATTCAAAATCCAGAAGAACGTAAATGGATTCAAGATCGTTTCGAAGCGCGCATTCCGAAAATGGAACAGAGCCGCCAACTTCACATTTTGCGCAAATTAAATAGCGCAGAGGCATTTGAAACTTTCTTGCAAACTAAATTTGTCGGCCAAAAGCGTTTTTCACTAGAAGGCGGCGAATCGGTAATTCCATTGCTAGATGCAGTTTTATCGGCAGCAGCCGATGCAAAACTCGATGAAGTATGTATTGGCATGCCGCACCGTGGTCGATTAAATGTCTTGGCGAACATCGCCGGCAAATCACATGGCCAAATTTTCCAAGAGTTCGAGGGCCATTACGCCGAAAACGAAGTTCAAGGATCTGGCGACGTTAAGTACCACTTAGGAACCGAGGGCGTTTTCACCGCAGCAAATGGTGCCTCAACCAAAGTTTATTTAGCTGCAAACCCATCACACTTAGAAGCAGTGAATCCAGTTCTTGAAGGAATCGTTCGCGCAAAGCAGGACAAATTAAATATCAAACAAGCTTATTCAGTAATGCCAATTTTGATTCATGGTGATGCTGCTTTTGCTGGCCAAGGCGTAGTAGCTGAGACCATGCAATTCTCACAACTAAGTGGTTATCGAACCGGTGGCACGATGCACATCATCATCAATAACCAAGTCGGATTTACTACCTCACCAAATTCATCTAGAACTTCGTTATATGCAACTGACGTAGCAAAAATGGTCCAAGCACCAATATTCCGAGTAAATGGTGACGACCCAGAAGCATGCGTTCGTGTTGCCGAAATCGCATTCGCTTATCGCGAGGCATTCCACAAAGATGTTGTTATCGACATGATTTGTTACCGCCGTCGTGGTCACAACGAAGGCGATGAACCAAGCTTCACGCAACCGATGATGTATCGCTTAATCGATGCAAAGCGCACAACCAGAACACTTTATGCTGAATCGTTAGTGGGTCGTGGCGATATCACTCCGGAACAAAACGAAGCGATTAGCGCTGAATTTTCCGCAACATTAGAATCAATTTATAACGCTGTTCATGACACTGAACCAGAGAATCCAATCTGGAATGTGCCAAAGACCCCAGAAGCAAATGAAGTTCAAACTGCAATTACCGAAGAAACAGCGCGAAAGATTGCGGCAACCCAAGTTGCCATTCCAGAAGGTTTCACAGTCCATCCAAAACTTTTGCCGCAATTACAACGTCGCGTTGAAATGTTAAACGACGGAACAATTGATTGGGGAATGGGCGAAATTTTGGCTTATGGTTCGCTAATTCAAGATGGCCATCCAGTTCGAATTGCAGGACAAGATGCGCGCCGCGGAACATTTAGCCATCGCCATGCGGTTGTAATCGACAAAGAAAATGGCAGCGAATGGACCCCGCTTCGTGCGCTGACACATGACGATAGCCATTTCTTTGTTGTTGATTCCTTACTTTCAGAATATGCCGCACTTGGTTTCGAATATGGATATTCAACGGAACGTCCTGACGCGCTTGTGATTTGGGAAGCCCAGTTCGGGGATTTTGCAAATGGTGCTCAGACAGTTATTGATGAATTTATTTCATCATCACTTCAGAAATGGGGCGAGCGTTCTTCAGTTGTAATGGCGCTCCCACATGGATATGAAGGACAAGGACCCGATCACTCTTCAGCACGAATCGAACGTTATTTACAACTTTGCGCGGAACAAAACATGACAGTTGCCCAAACAACTTCACCAGCACAACATTTCCATTTATTGCGCTGGCATGTAAATAATCCAGCACGGCGACCACTCATTGCTTTTACGCCAAAATCAATGTTGCGGATGAAAGCCGCCGCATCGAAATTAAGTGACTTTACTTCCGGCACTTTCCAACCAGTAATTGATGACCCAACTGTCCAAAATGCCACGCGATTAATTTTCTGCTCCGGTCGAATTTATTACGACTTAATCGCCGAGCGCGAACGCCTTGGCGAGAATTCAACTGCGATTGTCCGGGTTGAATTGCTTTATCCATTGCCGGCAAAAGAAATGGCAGAAATTGCGGCGAAACATCCAAATGCGAATCTACTTTGGGTGCAAGATGAACCAGCGAACCAAGGTCCTTGGTCGTTTATCGCATTACGCACTGCAGAACAATTTGGTGGTCGAGGATTTGGCGGTCGCACTTTGCGTCGTGTATCTCGACGTGCAACAGCTAGCCCAGCAACTGGTAACCACCATTTACATGAAGTAGAACAGAAATCGTTATTACTTGAAGCATTCACTCGCTAAAAATGAAATTTTGGCGGAAATTAAAGAGAAACGAAAAATTTGCAGTAGTTTTCGGCGTTGCTTTTAGTTGGAAAATTACACGCACGTTTGAAGATGGCAATCTACTAATCACGTCAGTAGTAACAATATTTTGTTCGCTTGTTACACTTTTTTCAATTCGAATTCTAAATTATCTTTGCGTCAACTAAATTGATAGGAATTGGTCCCCATTGGCGTGAATCAACGCTTTCCAATTGGTTGTCGCCTTCAACCCAAATCATCAATTGATCGGTATTTGCCGACATATTCATTCGTTTGATTCGCTTAATCATGGTTTGCCCTTCGCGATCAAAAATAACAATATCGCCAATCATCAGGCGATTAAGTTGTTTTTGGCGACGCCTATCTTCTCTTGCAATCGAGGCATAAATCATTAATGCGCCATCTTTGAAGGTTGGGGCCATTGAATTGCCCGTAATCTTCACAACACCCAACCGCTGGCCACGGATAATGGCCATGATTAGTGAAGGAATAGCGGAGATGCGAAAAGCGTTCATCAGAAGTAGTCTTTCACACTAAAGGATTTTAAATAAGGGCAATGAAGCTAAAAGCAGTGAGTATTAAATAGTCAGAAAGTCGAGCAGTTAAAAGTTAAAAAGTTGAGTAGTTAGCAGTATTAAAAATGGCAATAACTAATTAATGAGCAATAGACGAAGTTCAAACCCAGGAGAGATAAATGAATCTAAAGATTAAAACCGCAAGCGCACACTGTGACTTGCCATGTGGTGTTTACGACCCAGCACAGGCGCGAATTGAAGCGCTATCGGTAAAAGCTTGTATGGAAAAGTACGCAGCAAGCTCGGATCCTGATTTCAAATCGCGCGCAGTTTCAATTAAGGAAGCTCGCTCATCAATGGTCAAAGAGCACCTATGGGTTCTTTGGACAGATTACTTCAAGCCAAATCATTTTGAAGCACATCCACAACTTCACAATTTATTTAATGAGGCGACAAAGTTGGCTGGAGCGGCAGGCACAAAGAGCACAAACGACCCAGCAGTTGCAGATAAGTTAATCG
>CAYFKK010000035.1:0-7362 GCA_964343655.1 uncultured Actinomycetes bacterium
AAGTCGCGTAAGTCGAGAACTTGTAACCCTTGGTGTAATCAAACTTTTCAACGGCGCGAATAAGTCCGAGGTTTCCTTCTTGAATCAAATCAAGGAACAACATGCCGCGGCCGGTGTAACGCTTGGCAAGTGAAACCACCAAACGTAAGTTTGCTTCGAGCAAGTGATTCTTCGCGCGACGACCATCTTCGGCAATCCATTCAAGTTCGCGCTTTAATTTCTTATCTAATTTCTTTTCGGTAGCTAATTTTTCTTCCGCAAACAAGCCAGCTTCAACGCGAGTTGCAAGTTCCACTTCAAGTTCCGCATTTAGAAGTGCCACGCGGCCAATCTGCTTTAAATAATCTTTAACTGGGTCAGCAGTGGCACCCGCAGTCATAACGGTCTGCTGCGGCGCATCGTCTTCTTCGGAAGCTTTTAAAGTAAAAGCATCTTCTTCGTTGCCCGAAGTCTCATCCGCTAAATTAACTACGCGCGGACCTTTTTCCTTCTCTTCTTCGTTCTCTTCCGCTTCTTCTTTTAGAAGTTTTTCGATCTCTTCTAAATCAACTTCCTCTAATTCAACATCTTCGCCATCGATCTTGGCAGTCTTAGGCCCGGGCTTTCCTGGCATGGCAGGTGCCGCAACAACTGGCGCTGGCTTCGGCGCTACCAATGCCTTCTCGGTATTTTTCAACATGCGATAAGGCGAACCAAGTCCCGCCTTCTTTAGTTTCTCAGTTACTTTTGGAACTTTAACCGCCAGTTCCCGCGCTTCATCAACTAATTCTTTATCTACCTTTTTAGGGATTCGATTTATATTTGCAACACCGCGAGATTCAAGTTCAGCTAAAACAGCTTTTTGGCGATCGGCCAATTCGCGGGCATCTAAAATTTGTTTTACATCTTGGGCAGTTAATTCTTTTTTAAGCGCTATCTTTACTTCGACTTTTTTAGCAGGTTTCTTTGCCGCTTTCGCAGGTTTGGCTGACTTCTTTAACGCCTTTTTGACCGGCGCTTTAGCCTTTGTGCCCTTTTTGGGCGCACGAGATACAGCCACAAAACATCCTTCGTTGGTTTTTAACTTAAATCGCTACAAATGCCAGGGGTAGCAAGCGAGCGATTGCGATTGCGTAATTGTACTCAAATAGCCAGTGGCCAAAGCGCCATTTACTTGGCTGCGGCGATGGCTTTTCGCACCAAATTGCCCACCGATTCCACCTCTACGAGGAAGCCATCGTGTCCAAATGGGCTGGAAATCGTCTCTAGCGGCAGCGCGGTCGGAGTTAACTCAACTAATTCCGCCTGCAATCTCGGTGGAAATAATCGGTCGGTATCAATTGAAACCGCCATCACCGGAACTTTAACTGTCGAAAGCGCTTCGGCAACGCCGCCGCGATCGCGGCCAACATCATGTGAATTCATCGCCTCGCCCAAGACAATGTAAGTGTTGGCATCAAATCTTTTCGCAAGTTTCTGTGCCTGATGATCCAAATAGGACTCGACGGCATAGCGCCCAGTGTCATCGCCTTGTAGCTGGCGACCAAAGCGCATATCCATTTCGATCTCAGTTCGAAATGTTAAGTGAGCAATCTTTCGTGCAATGCCGAGACCTTGCCACGGCCCTTCGCTCTTGTCGTAATAATCGCCGCCATGAAAATTTGGATCAGATTTAATGGCGTTAATTTGAATCGAAGTTGTTCCAATTTGATCACCAGTTGCAACGGCCGAAGACCCAATGGTGCAGATTGCGCCCACTCGTTCTGGGAATTGAATCGCCCATTCAAGTGAGCGCATCCCACCAAGTGATGGCCCAACAGCTAAAACATACTTTTTAATTCCGAGCGCATTAGTAAATGCAATTTCGGCATTAACCATGTCTCGAATTGTTAACGATGGAAATCTGGATCCATAAAACTTTCCATCAGGTGCAAGCGATGCAGGGCCGGTTGAACCCTGGCAACCACCAATTACATTTGGGCAGACCACAAAATATTTATTGGTATCAAGTGGCAACCCTGGACCAACCATCGACGGCCACCAACCTGGAACATCGGACCAACCAGTCCAAGCATGGTTCACTAAAATCGCATTATCTTTTGCTGCGTTTAGTTCGCCCCAAGTTTGGTAAGCGATTGTGATATCTGGCAAGGTCTCGCCCGATTCCAGAAGCAGAAATCCAATTTTTAAAAATTGGCGTGCTTCCGGATCTTCGTGGGGCAACCACGCACCAGTTACATTAGAGATAGGCAATTACAACTCCTCGCGCTTACCGATATCTATTTTTTAAATATCGATCTGGTCCTCACCCGGAGCACCCCGCCGCGGTGGAGGGTTGCCGTCCAATTAGCCGGGGCTTAAAACTGGAACTCTTGACCTTGTAGCGCAAAGTTTAACATTCAAAAATCACGCGCGAAACTTTGGGATGTAATTCTGAGCGAAGCTTTGAGAGTGCACTTGGTGGCCAACCAGTTGAGAAAACTCGGCGAAGTAATTTTGCCAATGAATATTGCGGATCATCAATTAACGCTCGATCTAATGCGCGATGAGCCAGCGCTCCCTCACCTCGTTCGTATGCAATCGAGGCAAAGATCGATGCAATCGGCGCCACAAATCCAGCTGGCGCCAGTTTTAACAGCACCCGCCACATCGCGTAATAACTTTCGGCGCTAATTTCACCATGGCAGCCCAGAGCGTAATCGCGAACTTGAATATCGGTTAAGCGGCCCAATACTCGCGCAATTAAATCTTGATCTGAGCAATTTCCTTCGGTGATAAAAAAATCAGCAAGTGTCAAAATACTTTCAGCCCCATCGCGTTGTAGTTGATTTAAATTTGGTGCAGCTTCATCAATTGCAAATGATGAAACCTTTTCAAACCAAGCAAAATCTTTGGCAATTGGCGTTGCGGCAATGGAAGCTGAAAGGCCAGCCACATCGTCAAAGGGAAGAATTCGACCTTGGCTAACTTGTTCGGCAGCAATTCGAGATGAACCAAAATCTGGCAATGGCGAACCATCGGGTGGGCAACAACTTCTATCAGTGCAAAGTAGGGACCTGAACTTGCCGTCTCGAACCAGAATCAGTTCTCGAATCGGTAAATCCAAAGCTGAAATCGAGTCAGCTAACCGAGCCAAAATAGTTTCGCCGTCACGAATATTTTCGGGTTCGTACGCGACAGCTAGCGCTCCATCGCTACCATCACGAGATAAATGGCTAGCCAATAATTTAATAGTGCTATCTGGCGGATTAATTGGATAATCGACTCGCATTGCCATCTCGAGCAAGTCATCTTTTACCGAAAGCAGCACTAAGGAATTAGTTGGGTGATATCCAATCAAAAATGGCAAAGCGTTTAATAGATCATGTGGTGAAGTTACAGTTGTCATGCGGTGAGAATCTCGAATTAATCCGACAAAGATTTTTACTTACCCACAAACAAAGTTTCGGCGCCAACAGCTTGGATTTCTAATTCGGCGAACTGTTCGATCTTGCCCGGTATCGGGCGCCGGACTCCATTTAGCGTCCAGAAGCCACGCCAAATGGCCACCAGTTCCACCCAATAAATTCCGGGCTTTTCATAGGCGTGCTTGATTCGACCATTCGGGTATGGCCCGCCATTTTCGGTTGTTACAAATGTTGTGCCATCGCCAAAGTGCCAAGTCATAACTGGGACGATGTCGATCCCAACATTCTCACCCAAAATTGGAATTGTGGTTTGAAATCTAGTTGGTAAATCCGACCAAAAATAAGTTGGCACGCCAATTAGCGAATCCCCTTCCGGTTGAAAGGCAATCCCAGTACTCGGTAAAGATTTAATTATGCGATCGGCCAATGTGGGCGAAGACTTTGCTCTAACTTTCGTAGCAGTTGCCCTTGGCCGTGGTGTGTAGGGGCGAGGTTTATAAGTTCGTTTAACTTTGGATTGAACTTTGGATTGAACTTTGGGTTTTACTAAGGGTTTAGCGATTGGTTTTACCGTTGGTTTCGGGCGTGGAATTACTTTGGTCGTAATTTTCTTTTGCCCATTTTTATGGGCTTCGATGACTAACTGGCCATTTTCGGTAAAGACATTTACGCAAGTTTTAGTGGTGCAATCTTCAGCGTGGCTAGCGAATGGGAAAAGCGTAAAAATAATTATTAGCGACAATTTTTTCATCTACGAAAGATAGATAAAGTGGTGCTATGGCAATCCGAGATGGTGATGGTTGGGTTGATTGCCGCTGCGGTGGAAAACATTGGGGCTTAAATGGCGCCGCCGGGTTGATGTTGCTACGCGAGCGTTCGATTTTGATGCAGCATCGCGCCGATTGGGTACATAATGGCGATACCTGGGGCTTACCAGGTGGCGCTCGCGATTCCCACGAAGATGCCATCGCTGCCGCAATTCGTGAGGCAGTTGAGGAAACTGGAATTAATGGCGAGTTAGTTACACCGCTCAATATTTTTACCGATAATCATTTGGATTGGCGCTACGACACTGTTTTAGCGAAAGCGGATCCAAATTTAGAACTCGGCGATTGGAATCAAGAGACCAAAGATATGGCTTGGGTCCCAATTGAAAACGTAGACAAATTGCCGCTTCATCCCAGTTTTGCCAGAACTTGGCCCGCTATTTACCAGCTAATCGTCGCAAACTTTCTCTAATTATTTTTCCATCGCTAGTGCGCCAAAAAGGCGGCATCGAATTTAACAAGATATTTCCATAACGTTTGGTCACAATTCGGGAATCCAAAATTGCTACTACGCCGCGGTCTTCGGTGCTGCGAATTAACCGACCAGTACCTTGAGCTAACAAAAGCGCAGCGCGCGGTAAGGAAACTTGCATAAAGCCAGAACCGCCAGCTATATCTGCCTCTGCTGCTCGAGCGCTCATAACTGGCTCGTCGGGTCGCGGAAATGGAATTCGATCAATTGCAACCAAGGTGCACGATTTGCCGGGCACATCAACCCCCTGCCACAGGGTCATAGTTCCGAGCAGAATTGAAGTTTCATCTTCCGCAAATTTTTCAATTAACGGAGCCACGGCATCACCTTTTCGTTGAGTGATGATTCGTATTGGCAATTCCGCTAAAACTTTCCGCAGATGCGCATCGGCAGCTTCGACGCCGCGCCACGAACTAAATAGCGCCAATGTTCGACCACCTGCTGCATCAATTAATTCGCCAAGTTCTTCTAAAGCCTCGATAGAAATTCCATCGCGAGTTGGTTCGGGTAGATGTTTTGGCAAATAAAGCATTCCTTGATTCGCAAAATCAAATGGCGAACCTACATCCAACATTTGAACATTTGATGGATCCATCTCTCCCTCTGGAATTTCGGATTCATCTTCTTCCGCATCTGAGGCAAATCCAATTGATTTTGCCAAGGCATCAAAACCTTTTCCGACCGTCAAAGTTGCCGATGTTGCAATGACTGGTGTCTTAGTTAGCATGTTTTCGCGCAGTACTTGGCTAACTGAAAGTGGCGCTAAATAAAGCGTTTTATACGTTGGTTCAAACCACAAAACTTGGCCACCACCGGTTTTTAACAATTTGCCGCAAGTTTGATTTATCTCGTTAATGGCACCTTTAACTCGGGCCCGATCAGCCAATTGATCCGTATCGATAATTTCATCATCGGCGCTAAATGAATTGGCAATTGCTTGAGCACATTCGCGCACCTTTCTAATTGGTGCTTCTAAATCACTTGGCAATTCTGCCAATCGACCAGCGGCGCCAAATTCAGCATATCCTTCAATCGCATCAGTAAAAGAATCAGATGCATGCGTTAAATTTTCAGCTAATTTTCCCGGAACATATTTGCGCGCCATCGCTGCGGCTCTGGCAACTCGTTGCGCCGTCAATTCTTCAGTTACTGCTTGAGTTGTTCGATCCATAAATTCATGCGCTTCATCTAAAACAATCGCGTCGCGTTCGGGCAAAATTGGATGCGAGTCGACGATTTCAATTGCCAGGAGCG
The DNA here is from genome assembly GCA_964343655.1 of uncultured Actinomycetes bacterium. Classification (GTDB taxonomy): domain Bacteria; phylum Actinomycetota; class Actinomycetes; order Nanopelagicales; family Nanopelagicaceae; genus ZLKRG08. Next base: position 5,940 of record CAYFKK010000035.1, read on the forward strand.
TGTGATTAGTTACGACCACATCGGCTTGCTGCGCCCGAGCTTTCGCATTTGCGGCAAAACATTTATCACCATACGCACAAACATCGGCGCCGACACATTCGCGTCCCGAAGTGGAACTAGCAGCCCAAACTCGGCGATCAACGTCCGGAGCATCGTCGCGATCGCCCGATACACCTGGGGTCATCGCCCAACTACGAAGGCGTTGGGCATCTTTTCCGAGCGAAGAAAGTTCTAAAACTAATTCACCATCTGGATCTGGCTCCTCGCTATTTAATTTCTGTAGGCAGACATAATTGCCAACGCCTTTATAAATACCGTACGAAATTTCGCGCTTTAATTCTTTTTCAAGTGCCGGAACGATTCGGGGCAAATCTCGTTCGACCAATTGGCGCTGTAGGGCCAAAGTCGCGGTGGCAATTAATATCTTTCTCCCGCTAACAAGTGCCGGAACCAAATAGGCAAGTGACTTTCCGGTTCCGGTGCCAGCTTGGACCATTAAATGGTGGCGATTGCTAAGTGCATTGGCAACTGCTTCAGCCATCTCAATCTGCCCTTCGCGGGGTCTGCCCTCAATCGCCCCAACAGCCACATCAAGGGCGGCTCGAACCTTTGCTAAATCGCTCACCCATCAACCTTAACAAGGTCGATTTAAAGTAGTTGAAATTTCAACTACTTTTAGTTATGCTCTGGCTATGTCAAAAATGCCTGCGTTATATATCGGCCACGGTGCGCCGATGTTGCTTGATGATCCGATTTGGACCGCGGAGTTAAAGCAGGTGGCGGCTTCGCTGCCAAAACCGAAAGCAATTTTAATTATTTCCGCACATTGGGAATCAGAACCAGTAACTATTTCAAATCCAGATGCAGCAACGCCGTTGGTTTATGACTTCTATGGCTTTGCTCAAAAGTATTATCAAATGACTTACGAAACTCCAGAAGCGCATAACTTAGCTAAATTAGTTGGGTCGATGATGCCCGATAACGAAACCGTGGTGCAATCAAATCGCGGTTTAGATCACGGCGCTTGGGTGCCGCTAAAGGTTATGTATCCAGATGCAGATATTCCAGTTTTGCAAATGTCGATGCCGACATCAGATCCAGTTAGATTGATGGAATTAGGAAAGCGGCTACAGCCATTACGTGAACAAGGTGTACTGGTAATTGGCTCTGGATTTATGACACATGGTCTGCCATTTTTAAAAGAGTGGCGAATTGATGCGGCTGCGCCAAATTGGTCAAGTGATTTTGATGTCTGGGCAAAAGAAGCGCTAAACAAAGGCGATGTCGATACTCTTTCAAAATTTAAAGAAGTGGCGCCAGGTATGCCCTATGCCCACCCAACAGTAGAACATTTCACGCCGCTATTTGTAACTTTAGGTGCGAGTTTTAACGCGGAAGCTTCGCCAAAAACTTTAGTCGAAGG
>CAYFKK010000036.1:0-1842 GCA_964343655.1 uncultured Actinomycetes bacterium
ATCGGTTTTGTGCGCGGATAAATTACATCTTGATCCCAAATCTGAGCATTACTTAAATATGAAACAAGTGGTTTACCAGTAACAGTTAGCGCAGTTGGGTCCAATAAATCTTTGACTTCATTTAATACGGCAAGTAAGCCACCTGCCCGATGAAGATCATCCATCAAATATTTACCTGCAGGCTGTAAATTTACTAATAGCGGAACCTTGGCACCAATTCGATGGAAATCATCAAGCGTTAAATCAATTCCTAGCCGCCCTGCAATGGCTAATAAATGCACAACTGCATTTGTCGAGCCACCAATTGCAGCTAATGCAACAATCGCATTATGGAAATTGGCTTTTGTTAAGAAATTACTTGGTTTGCGATCTGATTTAACTAATTCCAAAATTGTTCGACCGGTTTCGTGCGCTGCTTCCAGTAATCGGCTATCTGGAGCCGGTGTTCCGGCAGTTCCAGGCAAAACTGTTCCTAGCGCTTCGGCAATCAACCCCATCGTCGATGCAGTTCCCATTGTGTTGCAGTGGCCTTTTGATCTAATCATCGAAGATTCAGAATTGAAAAATTCTTCTTTACTAATCACTCCAGCGCGAACATCTTCGCTAAATCGCCACACGTCAGTTCCACATCCGAGTGGTTGATTTTTGAAATGGCCGGTAAGCATTGGTCCACCCGGCACCACAATTGCCGGAATATCAACTGAAGCTGCGGCCATTAATAACGATGGAATTGTTTTATCGCAGCCACCTAATAACACAACGCCATCAATTGGATTTGCGCGCAACATTTCTTCAGTGGCCATCGCAGCCATATTTCGCCAAAGCATTGCAGTTGGTCGAACTTGAGTTTCGCCAAGTGAAACAACTGGCAATTCAAGAGGAATTCCGCCGGCTTCATAAATTCCGTTTTTAACCGATTGTGCAACTTCAGTTAAATGCATGTTGCACGGAGTTAAATCGGAAGCCGTATTTGCAATTGCAATTTGTGGTTTCTGCCAAAAATCTTTTGGGTAACCACGACGCATCCAAGCTCGATGGATATAACTATCTCGATCTTCGCCCGCGTACCAATCAGCGCTACGAAGCCGTTTCGTCATAGGTTCGATACTATCGGAATGCACTCAGATAAGAAAGGCACTTTTAATAAATTGATTAAAGATGACTTAGTGCCAAGAGTTGCAAACTCTGAAATTCATATTCTAGGAGAGGGCCCAATTTGGGATGCCAATTCAAATGAATTACATTGGGTAGATATCAAACGTGCTTTAGTTTTTACCGGACAATTATCGACAGATCAAAAAATTACAATTACCAATCTCCAGAGATTTGAAGAGACTGTTGGCGCCGTCGCTACGAGTTCAAATCATTTAAAAATTGTTGCAAACGGTGAATTCCTACGAATCTTTAAAGAAGACATTGAAATCGATTCGATTCAACTTTTTGAATCCAATGGGACTAGAAGACTTAATGATGGAAAGCCAGATCCGCGTGGCCGATATCTGGTTGGTTCGCTAGCTTTTGATGGAAAATCAAAATCTGAACAATTATTCTTAATTGATATTGATCGTAAAATTAAAGTAATCGATTCTGATTTAACTTTATCAAATGGATTAGCGTGGAATTCGGCTGGTAATAAATTTTATTCAATCGATACTTTTAGCAAAAAAATATTTGTTCGTGATTATGATTTAGATACTGGAAATTGTGGCCCTAGATCAACTTTTGCTGTAATTAAAGAAGGGTATCCGGATGGTATGTGTATGGATTCCGAAAATTGTTTATGGGTAGCAATTTGGGGAAATGGCGAAGTTTTGCGCTTTAATCAAGCTGGGGAAATTTCAA
>CAYFKK010000036.1:1852-2669 GCA_964343655.1 uncultured Actinomycetes bacterium
GTTCCAGCGCCAAATACAACAAGCGTTTGTTTTGCCGGCAAGAATTTGGATGTAATGGTGATTACAACCGCATCGGATGAACTTAGTACAGAGCAAATTGCCCAATACCCAAACTCAGGTTCAATTTTTACCTTGGTCCCAGGCGTCACTGGATTACCTCAATCACTTTGGGGTGGATTTACCAAGTAATTCCATTAGATTACTTTTCTCTAAAGTAGTCGAATTCAAATTTAGAAAGGTTCGAGTGTGAAGTTAATTCGAATTGGTGAAGCCGGAAGCGAAAAGCCCGCAGCTCTGTTAACTGATAATAAATACGTAGATCTTTCTGATGTAGTTACTGATTTCGATGAAAAGTTTTTCGCCGACAATGGAATAGATAATGTTCGTAAAATTGTTAACGAACGAACCTCAATGGGAAATTTTAAGGAATTAGGTAACACCAGAATTGGATCACCAATTGCCCGGCCCCATCAAATTATTTGTATTGGTTTGAATTACGCTGACCACGCCAAAGAATCAGGCCAAGATATTCCGGCCGAACCTATTCTTTTTACGAAATCGCCAAACACAATTATTGGTCCATATGATGATGTGCGCATACCTCGCGGCTCAACAAAAACAGACTGGGAAGTTGAACTTGGAATTGTTATCGGCAAACGTGCTTCATATTTAAATTCCGAAGCGGAAGCAAAAGAGTGCATAGCAGGCTGGGTTCTCGTTAATGATGTAAGTGAGCGAGAATTTCAGATTGAACGCGGTGGTCAATGGATGACAGGAAAATCTGCGGAAACTTTCAACCCACCTGGCCCGTTTTCAG
>CAYFKK010000036.1:2679-3928 GCA_964343655.1 uncultured Actinomycetes bacterium
GTGAACAATCTTGAAATGACATTGGATGTAAACGGAGTCCGCCGCCAAACTGGATCAACGGCCACAATGATTTTCAATCCGTTCTTTATCGTTAAATACATCAGCCAATTTTTAGTACTCGAACCTGGAGATTTAATAAATACCGGCACGCCCCCAGGAGTTGGGCTTGGATTTAAACCACCAATTTACTTAAAAGCCGGTGATGTGATGGAGCTTTCGATTTCAGGTCTCGGAAATCAGAAACAAAAAGTAATTGGCCCGCGATGAAAGCGTTAATGATTACTGCGCCAAATCAGGCAGAAGTTTGGGAAGTTCCTAATCCAGTAGCTGTTCCAGGCGAAGTGATAGTCGATGTGAAGCGAGCTGGGATCTGCGGAACAGATATCGAATTTTTTACTGGTGAAATGTCATATTTACATGACGGATTTGCCAAGTTGCCAATGTCAATCGGTCACGAATGGATGGGTGTGATTAGCGCCGTGGGTGATGGCGTCGATAAATCTTGGATTGGTAAGCGTGTAACGGGTGACACTATGTTGGGTTGCGGGAAATGTCGACGCTGCAAATCAGGATTACAACATGTGTGTGAATTTAGATTTGAAATTGGAATTCGCGGTGGGCGCCCCGGTGGTTTAGCGGAACAAATCCCAGTTCCGGTTTCTGCGCTTCATGTTCTTCCTGATTCAATCAATGAAACTGCGGGAGCATTAGTTGAACCTGGTGGCAATGCATTTCGCTCTGTGCAAGCTGCAAATTTAAAAAGTGGTGAACGAGTTTTAATCACTGGCGCCGGAACGATTGCACTTCTCTGTGCCATGTTTGCAAAAGCTCAAGGTGCAGAAGTTCATTTGCTTGGCCGAAGTGAACGTTCGCGAAAATTTGCACAAAGTATTGGTTTTGACGAAACATGGAGCGAAGCTGATTTACCTGAATTGCCTTGGGATGCAGTTATCGAAGCTTCTAACGCCCAACCGCTTCCAGCTAAGGCAGTTGATTTAGTTGAGCCAGGAAGGCGCGTTGTTTACATTGGTTTATCAGTGGAACCGAGTTTGGTGGATTCGCGAAAAATTGCTTTGAAAGATGTAACTGCCGTTGGAATTTTGAGTGCTTCCCCAGGTCTTGCCGGAACAATCAAATCTTTTGCTGCAGGCGAAGTTGATCCAACGCCGTTAGTTGCAAAAACAGTCTCGCTTGAAGAGATGCCTGCAATTTTGGCAGGAGAACGTCCAGCAGGATCTGGCGCGGGACC
>CAYFKK010000036.1:4028-7015 GCA_964343655.1 uncultured Actinomycetes bacterium
AGTGATGAAGGATTTTGAAGGGTTGGTAGCAATTGTTACCGGCGGCGCTTCTGGACTCGGCTTTGCAATTGCTAAAAAACTTCAAGCCGAAGGCGCAAAAGTAGCAATCTTTGATCGCGATATTAGTAAAGTTCCTGAAACTTTTTTGGCAATCGCTGCAGATATCACTGATGACAATTCAGTTAAATCCGCTGTTTCAAATGTTGTAGCTAAATTTGGTGGAATTGATATTGTCTCTAATAACGCCGGAATAGGTGCAGCAGGTGATGTCGCTGCAAATCTTGATGACGAATGGCATCGCGTTTATGATGTAAATGTTGTTGGAATTGCTCGCGTAACCAGGGCGGCGCTTCCGCATTTAAAAAAATCAAAACATGGCGCAATTGTTAATACTGCTTCAGTGGTTGCAAATATTGGATTACCGAATCGAGCGCTTTACAGCGCTACCAAAGGTGCCGTTGTGGCATTAACTCGTGCAATGGCGGCAGATTTTCTACATGATGGAATTCGCGTAAATTGCGTTAATCCAGGTACCGCGGATACGCCATGGGTAGAACGTTTGGTTTCCGCTGCCGATGATGCAAAGGCTGCCCGTGCCGCACTTGAAGCGCGCCAACCACATAGCCGACTGGTTTCACCTGAAGAAATTGCAGATGCAGTTGCGTATTTAGCTAATCCAAAATCAGGTTCTACAAATGGCCACGAATTGATAGTAGATGGCGGTTTAACAGCAGTTCAAGTTCCTAAAAAATAATTACCACTCAACTATTTCGTGATCTTCCCAAAGTAATCCAGTCTGAGTTTGCCCCGGAATTAATTCTCGCGTCGCTAACCAGATTGCGGTTTCCGCCCCTTCTTCGGCTGATCTTGGCGCTTCTGGTCCACCCATGTCGGTGCGCGAATGATTTGGACAGATTGCATCAACCCAAAATCCGCGCAATCCGTGTCCAGTTTCATGTGCCAAATTTCGAACCAATGCATTAACGCCTGCTTTTGAAATTCGATATGGCGCCAAGCCGCCAGCTGTACCCGGTCCAGACATCCTGCCAAGACACGCGCTGTAGATGATGACGCGACCATTTCGATTTTCCGCCATTTTGGCGCCAACTTCATTAACAATTGTAAAAACTGAATCTAAATTTATCGTCATAACGCGATGCCACTCTTGATCATTAGTTTTTAGCGTCTTCGCCATGCGATCCGACATCACACCATGTGCCAACATCAAAATATCTGGTACGCCATATTTTGCGACCGCATCTTGAAATACTTTTCGAGTCTGTTCAATATTACTTAATTCCACATATTCAAACGGTGAATTTAGTTCAGCTGCTGCAGCTCTCAATTGTTCGGTATCACGCGCGAATAAAACGGTTTTAATTCCAGCTGAAACTAAGCCTCTAGCTGTTGCCAATCCCAAACCACGTGACCCACCAGTTACAAATGCTAAAGTCATAATTTACCAACTCTAATTGATTTAATAACTTCTGCGCTATCGATTCGAATTTCTTCTAAATCTTTTAACCTTTTAATTCCTGAAACTTGGCGTGCGATTCTGGGATTTTTTACCAAAGTTTCAAAATTTTGATCGATAAAGTTCCAATAAAGCATGGTGAATGGGCAAGCTGATTTCCCAGTTCTTAGTTTTGGGTTAAATGGGCAACTTTCGCAGTAATTGCTCATCTTAGAAATGTAAGCACCTCCGGCGATATAAGGCTTACTCATCATCTGACCGCCGTCGGCATGCATGCTCATGCCAATTACATTTGGCACCATTACCCAATCTGTTGCATCAATAAAAACTCGGCGCATCCAATTCAAAAGGGCCTGCGGTGAAGTTTGGGTTAATTGCGCAAAATTTGAAATAACCATTAAACGCGGAATGTGATGCACCCAGCTCCGCTTTTTGATGTCAGTAATTAAATTTTTCATACATGACATTTGCGTTAATTCTGGATTTTCAAAAAGTGGCGGTAATTCACCTTCCGCCTTCCAAAAATTTGAATGCCGATAATCATCTCCGAAATGCCAGTAAACCCCATTTACATATTCGCGCCAGCCAATTACTTGGCGGATAAAACCTTCGGCTGACTGAATTGGAATCTCGTGTTTTTTAATATATTTCATTACAGCAGCCACAACTTCTTCGGCATGCAACAACCCATTATTTAAATATGGGCTAAGAAGCGAGTGATGAACCGCCCAATTCTTAGTAGTCATCGCATCTTCGTATGGCCCAAATTTTGCAAAATTTTTCTTTAGAAAATGATCCAATTGAGCGAGAGCACCATCGCGTGTAGTGGCCCAGGTTCCATCAGGATCTTCGCCCCATAAATCTAAATTTGATGATTTGAGCTCAGCAAGCACTTCTTGATCGATTTCATCTATTTCATGAATTAAATAATTGGGAAATTTATAGTCGTCAGCTGGCAAAGATTCGCGATTTTCGTCATCGTAATTCCAACGTCCGCCAATTGGTTCATCGCCTGCCATCAAAATATCTAATCGTTTGCGTTGGCTACGATAAAAATTCTCCATTAGTAATTTTTTGTAACCTTTGGCCCAATTAGAAAACTCACGCCGCGGCGTCAGAAAAAAATCATTCTCGATAAATTGAACTGTCCCAGTTAATTCTTTTGTAAGCCGAAAAGATGATGGTTCGGCGGCAATTATGACTTCGGCGTTTATTCTCTTAGCAACATCTAAAATTCCGGTTTTGGTAGTTTTACTCTTTACATAATGTGTTTTAAAGCCAATTGATTCCAGTGCGTTCGCAAAATGTCGGGCACTTGAAATTAGAAAAAATAGTCGCTGTATATGCCAACGCTCAGCGGCTAACATCCGCTGGCTTTCGACAAAAACTATTTCGTCGGTTTTAGGGCTCGCATCTTTTAAAACGCCATAATTTGGATTTAATTGGTCAAATGGGATGTAAAGAAGGCGCTTCATTTAAATAAATTATGAAGTAACATCTTTGGTTTCGAATC
>CAYFKK010000037.1:0-6869 GCA_964343655.1 uncultured Actinomycetes bacterium
AACTAACTCAGCAATTTTATTTCGCTCTTTGAGTGAAACGCTGGCGCCAAGTTGAGCCCCACTTTCTAGCCCAGGAGCCATTTTCAATTCTGACATCGCTTTAGTTAATTTGACCGTAAATTCATCTGCAATTAATTTTGCGACATAAATTCTATTTGCAGCAGTACAGGCAGCGCCACCATTTCGCATTTTTGCGGCCATAACTGCAGTGACTGCCTCGTCAGTGTTGGCATCATCTAAAACCACAAACGGCGCATTGCCACCTAATTCCATTGACGTTCTAACAATATTGTCAGCAGCTTCTTTGATTAGCGTTCTTCCCACTTCGGTTGAACCGGTAAATGAGAGATTTCGAACTCTTGGATCATGCAACATTCTGGAAATCATGTGTCCAGTCTTTGATGGCATAACAAAATTTACGACACCTTTTGGAACACCAACGCGATTTAAAATATCTACAATCCAAATGGCAGTTAACGGAGTTTCAGATGCAGCTTTTAAAATTACGGTGCACCCAGCAGCAAGTGCTGGACCGAGTTTTCTAGTTGCCATCGCAGCTGGGAAATTCCAAGGTGTGATTAATAATGAAACACCAATCGGTTGATGGGTTACAAGGATTCGTTTGTCACCACTTGGCGCAGGACGAAAATCTCCCGGAGTTCTAACTGTTTCTTCCGCAAACCATCTAAAAAATTCTGCTGCATACATGACTTCAGCTTTTGCATCATTGAAAACTTTTCCATTTTCGCGAGAAACTAATTTTGCAATTTCATCTGCCTCGGCAACCATGGTTTCAAAAGCCTTACGCAAAATTTCGCTTCGTACTCTAGGCGCTGTTTTAGACCAAGCTGGAAAGGCACGATAAGCAGCATCAACTGCGGCATCGCAGTTTCCTTCGCTAGCCGTTTGAATCTCAGCAATAACAACACCAGTACTTGGGTCGTAGACGGGCAATGTCCCATCGCCTTTTACCCATTCGCCATTTATGAATAAATCAGTTTTTAATTCCATGTTTAATCCCATTCTCCTAATTAACCACAAGCCACATGGGATTTTCAAAGCGTTTGCTAAATGCCTGAAGCCATTGGGCAGCTAAGGCTCCATCAACCGCTCGGTGATCAACTGAGAGCGTGAAATTAATGACATTTGCAATTTTTATTTCATTTTCAATTACGACTGGTTTTGGCTTTGCCGCACCAACCGCGAGAATCATAGATTGAGGTGGATTCAATATTGCACTGAAGCTGTCAGTTCCGTACATGCCAAGGTTTGTGATAGAAAAAGTGCCACCCTCAATCTCGTTTTGTTTAAGTTTTCCAAGACGTGCGCGTTCAATCAAATCTAGAGAAGTTGTGCTTAATTGCGTCAATGTCTGTTGATTTACTTTTCTTACAACCGGCGTTATCAATCCATTATCAGTTGCTACCGCCACAGAAATATCGACATCGCTATGAAGGAGTAACGCCTCATCACTCCAAATAACATTTGCATCTGGCACATCTTGAAATGCCGCCGCAACAGTTTTAAGTAACAAATCCGTCACCGAGACTTTGACGCTTGCCCATTCATTAATTTTTTTTCGTAAATTTAGAAATTCGTCTGCAATTAATGGCGCACTTAAATAAAAATGTGGAACTGTGCTTTTGCTTTCAGTCAATCGCCTTGCGATTGCTTTTCGCATACCCAAATGCGGAATCGACTTTACTTCCCCCAGCGTTGATGAAACCACCGGAGTTGAAATTCGAGTTACACCATGAGTTGAAATAGCTTGTTCAACATCCCGACGAACAATTCTTCCATCGGGACCGGTTCCTTTTAATGTTGCGGCATCTAGGCCCGCTTCTTTCGCCATTTTACGAGCAATCGGGCTTACAAATAATCTTTCGCTATCGACTTTAGAAACTGGTGGAGGTGCAACCTCATTTTCTTTGGTGCTTGAAGTTGTTATTGGCTTTTCGTTTTCGACGCCCGACAATATTTTTTCAATTTGATCTTTACCTTCGCCCGAGTCCAAAATAACTAAAATTGGTTCGCCAACTTTTGCCGTCGCACCATTTTTTACCAAGTGCTTTCCAATAACGCCATCGCGTTCTGCTGGAATTTCTACAATTGCTTTTTCGGTTTCAGCCTCAGCAATTGGATCTCCAGTCTTAAATGAAGCGCCTTCTTCTAACAGCCATTTGGAGAGAACCGCTTCGGTGGCATCTGCCAAAACCCCCGGCATGCGCATTATTTCCGCCATTATTTTCCGCCAAATCCACGGCGGACTTTTTCGAGTCCGATAACTATTTCTTCTACTCCAGCCATTGCAGCTCGCTCTAGAGCTTTGGAAATGGACGGTGAAGCTTCGCCACCAGTTACTCGTTCAATTGGCTGGTCTAAATAATCAAAGTATCGGCGTTGAATTTCATCGCCTAACCAGCCGCCATAAGAGGTTCCTTGGGAGCCCTGTTCTACAACTAAAACGTTATTGGTTTTTTTAATACTTTCGGCAACAGTGTTCCAATCAAAACTTGCCTTATCAAGCCATCGCAAATCAATTACTTCGGCATCTAATCCAACCTGCGCAACGGCTTCTAAAGTTTTCTTAACCATTGCGCCATAAGTCAAAATTGTAAGTTCATTTCCAGTTCGTCGAATTGCTGCTTTACCAAATGGCAATTGATAATCGAAATCTGTTGGAACTTGTTCCATCTGTTGATATAACTCAATGTGCTCAATAACTAAAACTGGATCATTAATTGCAAGTGCTGCATTCATTAATCCGATGTAATCGGCCGCAGTTGATGGTGCAACAATTCGCCAACCTGGGCTGGTATTAAAAATTCCAGCGGGATCCATTAGATGCTGCGAACCGTAACCACTTCCTAAAGCCACTTTGGTTCTAAGCACAAGCGGTACGTCGCTCTTTCCGCCAAACATGTGGCGGCATTTTCCAATTTGATTAAAAACTTGATCAGCTGCTACCCACATAAAATCTGGATACATAAATTCTACAACTGGGCGAAATCTTCCATCAACAGCCATGCCACCACCGAGGCCAGCAAATGCATTTTCGCTAATCGGGGTACCAAGAATACGATCTGGATATTTTTTAGAAAGACCCTTTGTGGCACCATTTGTGCCACCATTTAATCGGTGAATATCTTCGCCAAGAATAACAATTCGGTTATCTGTTTCAAGTCGGCGATCAAGTACTGCGGCTACTGCGTCAACAAATTTCATTTCACTTCCCGAAAAACTTTCTACCGCGGGATCAAAAGTTTTCGCGTCTTTTATCTCAGATAAATCACTTCGAATTCCAACATCGACAAAGCTTTTATCGGGCCATAATTCAGGCCGAATTCGACGTTTTCCTGGAAGTTCAGGATTGGCTTCGATTAGCGCATCTATCGCCTTTGCGACTGCGGCTTTAGCTTGCGCTTTTACAGAATCAGCTTTGGTTTGATCAATTAATCCGCGTTTAATCATTTCGGTAGTTATGCGCAATAGCGGATCGCGGGCTTTCCATTCCGCTTCTTCTTCCTTCGATCGATAACCGAAGGCGCTACCTGGGAATGGACCACTCTGATGGAAATAACGATAAACCTCGGCTTCGATGATGGTTGGGCCGCCACCATTTCGCATGACTTTCTCTGCTTCTTGCATTGCAAGATGAACGGCAAGTGGATCCATACCATCTACGCGCCAAGACGGAATTCCAAATCCTAAAGCTCGCGCAGATAACCTGGACTCCGCAGTTGATTCGTAAACATTTGTGGCAACCGCATAAATATTATTTTCTATAAAAAAGCAGACAGGTAATTTCCAAGCTGCTGCCAAATTAAATGATTCTAAGACCGAACCAATATTTGTGGCGCCGTCTCCAAAATAAGTCACGGTAACGTTCGATGTTCCGGAATGTTTTTGTGCATAGGCATTGCCGACGCCAAATGGAACACCACCGCCGACAATTGCGTTAGTTCCAAGGCAGCCTGCTTCGAGCCATTGCAAGTGCATCGAACCGCCTCGACCGCCCGAAAAGCCTTGAGCTAATCCCAAAATTTCAGCTGCTGTGCGCTGTAAAAGAATTTGCAAATTTTCATCAACTAATTGCTCAAGATTTAATTTTCCTTTTGAAACATATGAAATTGCTTTTGCCAAAAATTGATGGTGGCCGCGGTGCGAGCCATTTACTGAATCTTTTTCAAATAGCGAAACAATTGAACCAACCGCGCCGCCCTCTTGGCCAATACTGCTATGAACTGGTCCATGAACTAATCCCTCAGCGGCTAGTTCCAACAAAATTTCTTCGAAGGAGCGAATTAATTGAATCTGACCTAACAAATTTGCGAGCAACTGTGGATCTGCGTTTTTCCAATCGTTCTCATCACTTTTAAATAGCACCCATGGTTGCAGGGGAGTTAACGGGCTTACCTTCGCCATTACCAACTCTCGCTTTCGCTCAGATTTGCGTATGGTAGTCGTGGATTGCATCCAATCACAAGGTTTTTTTTGAAATATATGGCTTTTTTGCCTCTAAATGGGCTAAATTGTATCCAATTCCTATCTTTGGAGGCTAAATATGGGCATCCCGGGTTTGCGCGGAACTGAGCACATTGGATTTACCGTTCCCGATCTGGATCAAGCAGAACGATTCTTCGTGGACGTGATCGGTTGCGAACGGGTCTATTCGCTAGGGCCATTCCAACGTGACGATGATTGGATGCAAGTTCATTTAAATGTTAATCCAAGAACTGTAATGCGTGAGCTCCGATTTTTTAGATGCAAATTTGGACCAAACTTTGAAATATTTAAATACGAAGCAGCTGACGGCCAATCTCCCCAGCCAAGAAATAGCGATATTGGTGGACATCATTTGGCTTTTTATGTCGATGACTTTGATGCCGCCTTGAATTATTTGAAATCAAAGGGTGTAAAGATTTTAGGCGAACCCACAAAAAGTAAAAATGCCAGTGAGGGACAAACTTGGGTGTATTTCTTAACGCCATGGGGAATGCAACTTGAATTAGTAAGTTATCCAAACGGTAAGGCTTATGAAAAAGATTCAAAAATACATTTATGGCACCCGGCAAAACCAAATGAGTGATCTTGTAACTAGCCACCGAATTGCGGCGCAATTAAAGAAACAAATTTTAAAAGGTAAATACCCGCCAGGAACACGGATTCGTCAGGAAGATATTGCTGATGAATTCAAAGCTAGTAGGTCTCCGGTACGTGAAGCGCTTCGAATTCTTGAAGCGGATGGATTAGTTACTTTGATTGCAAATACTGGTGCCTGGATTTCCGAATTGAGTTTGAGTGATTGTGAAGAGTTATATCAAATTCGTGAGCGTGTTGAACCTTTGCTGCTTAAGTTGAGTTTGCCGAATTTGACAGACGAACATATTTCAATGTTGATGACTATAAAAAAACAGCTTGAAAATACCAAAAGTATTGAAGATTTTCTTGAACTTGATCGACAATTTCATTTACTTACTTATGAGGGCGCAAGCACCATGTTACTCGGCCCAATGGTCGAACGATTATGGAACACAACCCAGCATTACCGTCGTGCCTATTCAAAAATGCTTGAAACGGAAGGCTTTAAACCAGCACATTTAGAACATGAGTTACTTTTAAATGCAATTATCCGAAAAGATTTGGAAGATGCTGAGCGGATACTTTATGGTCATATTCGCCGGACCAGACTTGAGTTAGAAAAACATCCAGAAGTTTTTAATTAATTACTCAATATTATTCTTTAATGTTGCAAGTTCTTTTCGAAGCTCGTCCGGTAACTTAGACCCAATCTTTTCAAACCATTCTTCAATCAAAGGAATTTCTGCTCGCCATTCATTAGGATCAATTCTTAATGCTTCAGCTATATCTTCTGGATTAATCTCTAGGCCAGATACATCAATGGCGCCTTTCGCTGGTAAATATCCAATTGGTGATTCCACTGAATTATTCGCACCTTCGACTTGCTCGAGAACCCATTTAAGCACTCGTGAATTTTCGCCATAACCAGGCCACAAGAATCGGCCGTCATCCCCGCGACGAAACCAATTTACGTAAAAAATTTTTGGCAGTTTATTTTCTTCGGTCCGTTTACCGATGTTCAACCAATGTTTGAAGTAGTCGCCAACGTGGTACCCGATAAAAGGTAGCATCGCAAACGGATCTCGGCGCACCACTCCAACTTTTCCAACTGCAGCTGCGGTGGTTTCCGATGACAGGGTAGCTGCCATGAATACACCGTGCTGCCAATTTCGCGATTGCGTTACTAATGGAATTGTTGTTTTTCGACGACCGCCAAACAAAATTGCCGATATCGGAACGCCGTGTGGTGATTCCCAATCTGATGAAATTATTGGACATTGCGCTGCTGGCGTACAAAATCTCGAATTTGGATGCGATGAAAGTTCACCACTACTTGGAGTCCAATCTCGTCCTTTCCAATCAGTTAAATGTGCCGGAGGTTCTGCGGTCATTCCTTCCCACCAAACATCCCCGTCATCGGTTAAAGCGACGTTTGTAAAGATTGAATTACCTTTTTCAATGGTTCTCATGGCATTTGCATTTGTGTCATAGCCAGTTCCGGGCGCGACACCAAAAAAACCATACTCGGGATTCATTGCATATAAACGACCGTCGGTCCCAAATCGCATCCAAGCAATATCGTCTCCGAGCGTTTCAACTTTCCAACCCGGAATTGTCGGTTCCAACATTGCCAAATTTGTTTTGCCACATGCGGAAGGAAATGCGGCGGCAATGTAATGAACTTTGCCAATCGGGTTTGTTAATTTCAAAATTAACATATGTTCAGCTAGCCAGCCTTCGTCTCGAGCCATGGCAGATGCAATTCGCAACGAATAACACTTTTTACC
>CAYFKK010000038.1:0-6178 GCA_964343655.1 uncultured Actinomycetes bacterium
CAAATCTTTTTAAAAGATGCCGAATTAGATTTAGAAGATATCTATGCGCGCGCTCGCCAAACCAGTTATTTGGTTCCGGGCCTGACTCTGGTCGTTAACGACAAGCGTGTAAAAAGTGCAAAAAAGAGTGAAACTTTCTTTCACAAAGGTGGCATCTCCGAATATTGCAACTTCTTACAACCTGACGATCCAGTAGGCGATGTAATTCGAATTGCTGGAACTGGCCATTATCAAGAAACGGTTCCGGTTTTAGACGACCAAGGGCACATGAATCCAACGGAAGTCGAACGCGATATGAATGTAGATATCGCAATGAAGTGGGGAAATGGTTACGAATCTACCCAACGTTCATTTGTAAACATTATTGCAACACCTAAAGGCGGAACCCACGTCCAAGGATTCGAACGCGCCATCACCAAAGCCTTTAATGAAGCGCTGCGATCATCTGGAATATTGAAAAAGAATGAAGCCGATGTAATCAAAGACGATATTCTCGAAGGATTAACTTCCGTCGTCACAGTTCGGATGACTGAACCACAATTTGAAGGTCAAACTAAAGAGGTACTAGGAACGGCTGCCGCAGCGAAAATCGTGGCCCAAGTTGTCTCCGATCAACTCGCCGCGTTCTTCAAAACCTCTAAGCGAATAGATAAAGCCAATGGCAAATTAATTTTAGAAAAAGTCGCAAATGCATCACGCACTCGAATTTCAGCCCGCGCCCACAAAGATTTGCAACGGCGCAAAAATGCGTTAGAAAGTTCATCGCTGCCAACCAAATTGGCCGATTGTCGATCCGAGGATGTAAATCGCACCGAATTATTTGTAGTCGAAGGCGATTCGGCTCTGGGTACCACCAAAGCTGCCAGAAATTCAGAATTTCAGGCAATTTTGCCAATCCGCGGAAAGATCTTGAATGTACAAAAAGCATCGTTGTCACAGATGCTTGATGACAAGGAATGCGCATCAATTATTCAAGTAATTGGCGCTGGCTCCGGAAAATCTTTTGACATCAATGAAGCGCGCTACGGTCGAATCATTTTGATGTCTGATGCCGACGTTGATGGTGCCCACATTCGGTGTTTGTTGTTAACTCTTTTGTATCGATACATGAAACCGCTAATTGATGAAGGTCGCGTCTTTGCCGCAATTCCACCGCTACACCGAATCGAAGAAGTTGGCACTGGTGGTAAAAAAGGCGTTATTCATTACACCTACAGCGATGATGAAATGAAAGCGTTGACGGCGCAGATGAAAAAAGCTGGCAAAAAATGGAAAGAACCAATTCAGCGCTATAAAGGATTAGGCGAAATGGATGCCGATCAATTGCGCGAAACCACAATGGATCCAGATCACCGTACTTTGCGCCGAGTCACCATCAAAGATGCGAAAGCTGCCGAAGAAATGTTTGAACTATTAATGGGCAACGAAGTGGCACCGCGTAAAGATTTCATTGCCAGCGCTGAAGTTGATCGCGAACGAATCGACGCTTAATTAATTAAGCAATTTTGGTGCGTCGAGGGGTCGCAAAGCTCTTAGAAACTTCAGTTAACTCTTCAGAAACCTTTGCTTTCACAGCATCTTCGCTCTTTAAAAGCGCCGTCAATTCAGAGATAGTTTTCTTCAATTCCTTCTGCTCGGTCTCAAGTTCAATTTTGCTCATCTTAGTTAGCCGGCGAAGCGGCATATCCAAGATGTAATTAGCTTGCTCTTCTTTGAGTTTAAAGTTCTTAATCAGCGCATCTTTTGCAGCTTGGGCATCTTGGCTGCCACGAATAATTTTTATGACTTTGTCAATGTCGATGATTGCTTTTAATAGGCCATCAACGAGCAGTAAGCGAGCCGAAGCCTTATCTTTGCGAAATTCCGAGCGGCGTTTAACAACTTCAATTCGATGATCGATAAAAACTTGAAGCAATTCTTTAAGGCCCAGCGTCTGTGGCTTTCCGCCAACTAGCGCCACTGCGTTGATTGAAAATTGCTGTTCCATCGGAGTCAATTTATAAAGTTTTTCTAACACTTCTTCTGGTTCATATCCATTTTTCAATTCAACAATTACGTTGGTACCCACTTTTCCATCAGATAGATCAACTACATCCGAGATTCCTTGTACCTTTTTGTTTTTAACAACTTCGGCAATTTTTTCAACAATTTTTTCGGGCCCAACATTGAATGGCAGTTCTTTAATGGTGATTCCCTGTTTACGTGAGGTAACTTTGCCGATTTCAACCGTGGCTCTAATTTTGAACGCGCCTTTTCCGGAGGCATAGGCTTCGGAAATCCCCTCAGTATCAGTGAGTTCGCCACCAGTTGGAAAATCCGGACCTGGTACAAATTTCATCAACTGTTTTACGGTTGCTTTTGGATTTTCAATTAAATGCTTTGTTGCATTAATTACTTCACCCAAATTGTGCGGCGCCATATTTGTCGCCATACCAACCGCAATGCCAGTTGCACCATTTACTAATAAATTTGGAAATGCTGCCGGTAGCACCAATGGTTCGGCAATTTGGCCATCGTAATTAGGACCAAAATCGACGGTGTTCTCATCAGCTTCAGCCACCATTGAAATTGCTGGTGAGGCTAATCTGGATTCGGTGTAACGCATCGCAGCGGGTCCCGCATCTAAGGAACCAAAATTTCCGTGGCCATCAATCAATGGCAAACGCATCGAAAATGGTTGCGCCATTCGAACGAGTGCGTCATAAATCGCAGCATCGCCATGTGGATGCAATTTACCCATTACTTCACCAACTACGCGGGCACTCTTTACGTGGCCGCGTTCTGGCCGCAATCCCATTTCAGACATCTGATGCAAGATCCGGCGATGAACCGGCTTTAACCCATCACGAGCATCAGGCAGCGCGCGCGAATAAATAACAGAATAGGCATATTCCAAAAATGATTCTGACATTTCAGAAGAAACATCAATATCAACAATTTTTCCTGGAAATTCACCTGGCTTTGGCCCTTTATTTTTGCCAGAGTCCTTCGTTGTCTTCTTTGTGGTCTTCGCTGCCATAGGGTCTGATTCTGCCTCCACTATTAGCGAAATGGGATGATTGGCGCGTGCGTTTACATGAGATCACCCCAGCAATCTTTGGTGGGCTTGGTCTCAGAGGCCTACCAACTTCTTTGGGTCCATCACCGATGGGGCGCGAAGTACTTTTTCTAATAGATGGTTTTGGCATTGAAACTATTGAAAAGTACGGATCAGTCGCGCCAAATTTAGCCGCTGCTACTTTAAAAAATTCAATTGAAACTACTTTTCCAACTACGACATCAACTTCCCTCGCTTCATTGTTGACGGGCGCCCAACCAAACGAACACGGCATGCTTGGTTATACCGTTCGAATTCCATACAGTGATGGTCGAATTCTTAATGCTTTGAAATGGGACGAGCGAGTTGATCCGGTTATTTGGCAACCCAAGAAAACTTTTTTCGAAATTGGCGCCGAAAATGGGGTCCAGGTAACGCACGTTGCGGCAAAGCGTTATCAAGATAGCGGCTTTACTCGCGCGGTATTTCGCGGCGCAAATTATCGCGGCGCAAATATCACGCCAGATTTAGTAACTGAAACCGTAAATGCTTTGACTAATACCCCTAGTTTTGTCTATCTATATGTAAATGATTTAGATGTAGCGGGACATGTTGCTGGTGTTGGATCAGAAAACTGGCTAGCTGCGTTACGCAGTATTGATGATTTATTGGGTCAATTAAAGGAAAAATTGCCAACCGGAGCTCGAGTTTGGATAACGGGCGATCACGGCATGATCAATGCTCAAGAAAAAATCGTGATTGGGCGAGACAATCTATTGGCGACTGAATTAGAAACCATCGCTGGCGAACCAAGATTTCGCCATTTATATTTAAAGCGGCCGGAAGCGGCCAAAGAGCTCGCTTCGCTTTGGGAGAGCGAACTTGGAAATCGCGTATCGGTTTTTACTCGAAGCGAAATCATTGATGAAGCGATATTTGGTAGTCCGATGCCAGAAAGTTTTGCCGAACGAATTGGTGACTTAGTTGTAATTGTTAATGATTATTCAATTTTGATTGACCCTGACCGTGAAAAACTTGAAAGCTCAATGGTCGGGCACCATGGGGCACTGACTGATTTAGAAAAGAAAGTGCCGCTACTACTCGTCTGACTTTTTACCGAACATAATTTCATCCCAAGATGGAATCGATGCTCGCTTAGTCACGCCATCGCTGGCGTCTTCCACTTCTTTGATAACTTGCAACCGAGGAGTCGGGGCTGTATTAATTTCAATCACAGGTTGCGTTGGAGTAGATGCGACTAACCCATGAGTAATTGCGTTACTTGCAGGTTGCTCGAATTTCTTATCTTTATTACCAAGTAACCAATCTGCCGAATCATCTTGACCAACCAAAGTTCTGCGACCTTGATCAAAAATCCATTCGGCGCTCCCATGGCCATCACGATTTGGATAATTTAATGAAATTACCCAAGTGCCATCTTCGCGGCGATGGGTATTCCATTCCAACGACTCAACCGAAACGTTGCTGGTTGCTAATTTGGCAACAACTACATCTAGAAAAGTTACGGGTTCACGGCCGCCATCTTTTTTAATTACAACTTTATGGGCCAAGTCAATTATGTAAGCGCGTTCTTGCAAAATTGGTCCGGCAAAACGCTCGACTTTGTCAATCGGCCAATTTGCTTCAGCTGCAACTAACTCAAATGATTGGCCGGCGCGAAGTTTTGCTTGGACTTCCTTAACACTAATTCCTTCATGCTCTTCAACTCGCACCGCTGCAAGTCGAGGTTGATTAACTTGGGAGCGCAAATGATCGCTAATGCGAAGAGTAAATTCTTGATCGTTAGCATCAACCAGTATTAGATGTGTGCCATCTTCGCTGCGACCAGTAATTCTTAATTCGCTCACGGGGCGAGCCTACTTGGGCAAGTCTTTGGCACCTTGGATTTCGCGTAGAGTTCTACTTATGACTTCGGCTAAATCGGCGCAATTACTAGAACTTTTAGACATCGCGACCATGATTGCCAAGAAGGCTGGCGATTTACTTTTGGATCGGCCAACCACCTTGACTACCGATACCAAAACTTCAGATATAGACATTGTTACTCACATGGACAAGCTGAGCGAAAAATTAATTGTTTCTGAAATTCAAAAAGCTCGGCCCGATGATGGAATCGTCGGCGAAGAGGGCGCCGACCATCCTTCAAAGAGTGGCTATATCTGGCACATCGATCCAGTTGATGGCACGGTGAATTACTTCTATAACATTCCAGGTTGGAATGTGAGCATCGGAATCGAAGATAGCGCAGGGCCATGTGTTGGTGTGGTTTATTCACCAACTACTAATTCACTTTGGACTGGCGCGCGTGGCCAGGGCTCATTTTTAAATGGCAAGCGCTGCAAAGTAAATGATCCAGTTGAATTAGATCGGGCTTTGATTTCGACTGGCTTTCCATATGTACTCGAAGATCGAAAATTTCAAATTAAAATGCTTTCTACTTTATTAATGCAGATTCGAGATTTGCGCCGGACTGGTGGCGCGGCAATTGATATCTGCAATGTGGCAAGTGGTGGAAATGATGGTTACTACGAACAAAGATTAAAAAGTTGGGATCGAACTGCAGCCTTTGTCATCGCAAGTGAAGCAGGTGCAATTGTGAGTTATGACCCAGAACGAGATCTGACATTGGCGGCGGGGCCGAGCCTTTACCCGAAGCTCAAAGCCGTGGCTCACGAGGTCTTAGATTCACTTTAAGGGGCGATTTGGGCGCAATGCGAGCCTGTGGCAAGATTAGCCCTCGCGCAAAGCGCTGATATTTTTAAGGGGCTCACTAATGAACGTTTTAGATGCGGTAGACGCTGCGTCGTTACGCAAGGACATTCCACAATTTCGTTCTGGCGATGAATTGAAAATTCACGTTCGCGTTATCGAAGGTAATAAGAGCCGTCTTCAGGTTTTCCAAGGATTAGTTATTCGCCGCCAAGGTTCTGGCGTTCGCGAAACTTTCACAATTCGCAAAGTTTCATATGGCGTTGGTGTCGAACGTACCTTTCCAGTTCACACTCCAGTCATCGAAAAAATAGAATTAATCAAGAAGGGCGACGTTCGTCGCGCCAAGCTTTACTACCTACGTAATCTTCGTGGCAAGGCTTCAAAGATTAAAGAAAAGCGCGATGGCAT
>CAYFKK010000039.1:0-2500 GCA_964343655.1 uncultured Actinomycetes bacterium
ACTTAGTGGATTTCAAAACTGGAAAAACCGAAATAACGTTAACAGAAGCAAAAACCAATGCCCAGATGCAGCTTTATCAATTAGCTTTAATAAAAGAGGGCAATGAAGTTGCTGGCGCCAGTTTGGTCTATTTGGATCACGATAATAAAGGGGTTAAAACTCGCGACCAAGGCGAAATAGTTCCCGAAGATGTTGAAGCGCGGATTGTTACTGTTTCCGAAAAAATGAGCGGCAAAACATTTCTCGCAACAAAAAATAAGAATTGTATGTTTTGCCCAGTCCGGACTTCCTGCCCGATTCAAATTGAAGGTCGGAAACTTTATGAATAAATACCGCGCCTCCGAAATTGCCGCAGCGATAAATGGAAAAGTGACGCCAGAGCAGATTGCGATTATTGAATCTGGACTTGAACCGGCGGTAGTTATTGCCGGTGCCGGATCTGGCAAAACCGAAACGATGGCTAACCGCGTGCTCTATTTGATTGCAAATGGCGCTGCGAAACCTGAAGAAATTCTTGGACTTACCTTTACTCGAAAAGCTGCAGCTGAATTAAGGCAACGAATTCGAAAACGGCTCCGCCAATTAATTGCTGCCAATATATTGCCAGCAGGATTTAATATTGAAGTTCCGGTAATGACTTATCACTCATATGCCGGTTCGCTATTAACTGAATACGGACTACGCATCGGAATTGATGGCGATGTCGAATTAGTTGGTGATGCTAATTTGTGGCAACAAGCGAATTCACTAATTCGCAATTGGGCTGATGAAGATTTTACTTACGATAGCGCTTTAACCACTCTAATTGACGACGTAATAGGACTAACAAAAAATATTTTAGAGCACCAAGTTGATTTGGCGAAATTAAAAAATTCGCAGCTGAAAGTACTGAAGCAGCTGGAAAGTATGTCGCCAAGTAAGGCTGATGAAACCGCAATCGTAAAAGGCGCAATTAAAGTATTAAGTCAGCGAATTCGAATTTTGCCGATAGTCGAAAAATTTATTGAGCAGCGCCGAACTGGCGGTGCGATTGCATTTGATGATCAGATGTCCTTGGCTGCCGAATTAGCAATCAATTTACCGCAGGTTGGCGAAATTGAACGAGCTAAATTTAAATTGGTCCTATTGGATGAGTATCAAGATACTTCCCAATCACAAGTTCGCATGTTGAGCGCACTTTTCGGAAACGGCCATCCAGTCACAGCGGTTGGTGATCCGTACCAGGCAATTTATGGTTGGCGCGGTGCTGCAATTGGTACGATTAAAAATTTTGCGCAAGATTTTAAGGGCGCCAAGAACGAATTTAATCTGTCAAAAACTTTCCGAAATGATTTGGCCATTTTAAATTTAGCAAATGTTTTAGCCGGAAAAGTTGGCGCCCAAATTAATGTTTCAGTACCGGCATTAACTGCCCGAGACGACGCTGGCGATGGTTTAATCAAGAGCGAAGTTTTCGTTGATGCCGAATCCGAAGCTGCAGCAATTGCTAAACACTTCGCTCCGATATGGAATGGCGCAACAAATGCCGTGCTTGTTCGAAACCGAAAACAGATTCCGGTAATTGAGGCAGCACTTCACCAAGCTGGTTTGCCAGTAGATGTAATTGGAATTGGCGGTTTGATGTCGATGCCAGAAATCGTCGACATCTTCACGTTATTAAAAGTAATTGCCGATCCCGATGCCGGTGCCGAGTTGATGCGCCATTTGACCGGCCCACGAATCAATTTGGGCGCGCGAGATCTAGCTGCGCTTGGAAATTTCAAACGTGAACGTGCGGTAGGGGCCGATAAAAAATTAATTACGCAATTAGCAACGGGGGAGTTAGAAACCGCAGAAGCAGATGATTTAGCAACTGGTTCTTTAATTGAAGCACTCGATGAAATTGAAAGCGCTGATGGTGCAAAATTTACAAATGCGGGCTACGCCAGATTAATCGCCTTTGCCCGCGACTTAAGAAAATTGCGCTCTCGTGCAGCCGGCTCATTAATTGATTTAATATTTGAAGTCGAAGATTATTTACATTTGAATTCAGAGCTTGAATATCGAGATAATGGTGGTGCAGGTCGACGTCACATCGATCGTTTTATCGAAGAAGCAGCAAAATTTGGTAGCAACTCATTAATTGAATTTCTAAATTGGCTGGAAGTTGCGGTTAAAAAGGAGCGCGGTCTAGAGGCCGGAGCACCTGATGTGAAAAAGAATGTAATTCAATTATTAACAGTGCACATGGCTAAAGGTGCAGAGTGGGACCATGTGGTGTTGCCCGGATTAGTTGCTGGCCAATTTCCTTCAGAAAATTCAAAGAATTCGATTTCTTGGTTGCACGCGGAAAATGAAATTCCATTTGAATTTCGTGGCGATGCCCGCGAATTTCCCGGTATCGATTTTGTAACTGTAAAAGATTGTGCAACTGCAGCAGCTCGGATTGAAGAATTTAAGAATTCATGTGCCGAATTGCGTTTAAAAGAAGAGTGGCGATTGGCTTATGTTGCAGTTACTC
>CAYFKK010000039.1:2510-6115 GCA_964343655.1 uncultured Actinomycetes bacterium
AATTAATGGAATTGATCCATAATGAAGTAATTGAAGTTCCAGCCAAGGGCACGCCAAATCCAGTTTTAGCTAAAAAGGTTATAGAAATCTGGCCAAAAGAATCTGAAATTGATTACAACCAAGCGCTTGCCACCTATGAAAGTGTTACTGCCCAAGCCATGGACAAAGATGCAGCACTATTAATAAAGCAGCGAAATATTGCACCAGCGCAAGTTAAATTACCGTCTCGAATTTCAGTATCGACTTTGGTTGCATTGAAATCAGATCCGGAAAGCGTGCTTCAAACAATTCGACGACCGATGCCATTTTTGCAAGATCGGTTCATGCGCCGCGGTACTCAATTTCACGAATGGCTCGAAAAGCATCTAAAAGCCAATACGCTTTTTAACGACGAAGATTTGGATTATCAAGATAATTTAGAAAGCGATACCAAACTCGAGGATTTAAAAAAACGATGGCTGGAAAGTGAATGGGCTGATCTCACTCCATTTGATTTAGAGGTTCCATTTGAGACGGTAATTGCCGGCACCTTGGTCCGCGGTCGAATTGATGCAATTTATAAAAATGGCGAAAACTACGAAGTCGTTGATTGGAAAACCGGATCAACAAAATTGGGTGAAGCAGAAGCTATTCAATTAGCAATTTATCGAATGGCTTGGTCGAAAATTTCTGGTACACCAGTTGAAAAAATCAAGGCAGCATTTCATTACGTTCCGACTGGTGAAACCGATCGGCGCAGCGATTTGCTGACCGAACAGCAATTAATCGATTTAATTTCACCACACCGATAGGGGTAGGCTCACCACTTGTGAGCGAATTTGAACCATTTCTCGATGTTTTAGATCGGAGTTTGCGAGATTTCGCAGAAGATTTTTGGGAGCAAGCTTTAGTAATTCAAATTTACAACGGCGAAATTCGCTCTAAAAACGAAAAAATAGAATTTATCAATTCGATTGAATTTGATTCCAACATAACTAAATTTTATTTAGGTTTAAATTCTGGCAAACATTATTTTGCAATCAATCGTGAATTTACGTCAGACGGTAGATCGCTAAAGCAGATTCATCCCAATTTATCCGATTTAGAAATAGCAATTGCTATGCAAGCCTTGGCCTTAATCAATTGGCACGAAAGCCATACCCATTGTGCTCGGTGCGGAATACCAACCAACGTTGTGGCCCATGGCTGGATCCGGGAATGTGAAATAGATGGCTCGCAGCATTTTCCGCGGACAGACCCAGCAGTAATTGTTTTAGTTAAAGATCGTAAAAATCGATTACTTCTTGGCCGGCAAAAAGTTTGGGCCGAAAAACGATTCTCTAATTTTGCGGGATTTGTAGAACCGGGCGAGAGCTTAGAAAATGCGATTCGACGCGAAATTAAAGAGGAAACTGGTTTAGAAGTTTCCGAGATTAATTATTTATCGTCGCAACCTTGGCCATTTCCAGCATCAATCATGATGGCCTTTTCTGCCGTTACAGATGAACCAGAAAAAGCAGTCGCTGATGGAAACGAAATTGTTGAGTTGAAATGGTTTAGTAAGAACGAACTGTTAAATAGCGAAATAGTTTTGCCGGATAATTTAAGTATTTCGCGAAAGATGATTAATTATTGGTTAGACAATGAGTAATGCTGAAGAAATTCTTGAAGCGCTAGACCCAGAGCAGCGAAAAGTTGCTTTAGCTACGCGCGGCCCAGTCTGCGTTATTGCTGGCGCTGGAACTGGAAAAACTAGAGCAATCACTCATCGAATTGCCTACTCATGCGCTATTGGCGTGATGGATCCGCAACGCGTATTAGCGATTACCTTTACTACTCGGGCTGCCGGTGAAATGCGGTCACGCCTCAGATCTCTTGGCGTACCTGGTGTATCAGCCAGAACAATTCACTCCGCAGCGTTAAAACAGTTGCTTTATTTTTGGCCAAAAGTTTTTGGTGGAATCACACCAGATTTATTAAGTTCGAAGCCACCATTTATTACGGCAGCAATTGAGCGAACCGATTTGAAGTTAGCCAGAAATCAACGAGATACCGTCCGCGAAATATCTACCGAAATTGAATGGGCAAAAGTTAATCAAATTGCACCGGAAGACTTAATGAAAAGCGGGAGGACGCTTCGCGGGCAATTAGATATGGGTGATGTGGCAAAAGTTTATGAAAGCTATGAGGCGCTAAAAAAACAAGAGCGAGTTATTGATTTTGAAGATTTATTGATGTTGACCAGCGCCATGCTCGAAAACGAACCGGAGGTACGCGAACGAATTCACGATCAATATCGATATTTCACAATTGATGAGTATCAAGATATTTCACCGCTACAACAAAGATTAATTAATGCTTGGCTGGGTTCTCGTGACGACATCTGCGTTGTTGGTGATCCAGCACAGACAATTTATGGTTTTGCTGGAGCTACGCCAAACTTTTTACTCAATTTCACCGAGAGATTTCCAAGTGCGGAAGTAATTCGACTTACAACCGGTTACCGGTCAACTCCTGAAATAACATTTGCGGCTAATGCCTTAATTAGAAGTGCACAAATCGGACAAGAATTAACGGTAACTAATGGCCATGGCAGCCTACCTGCGCTAACTGAATATAAAACTGATGGCGCTGAAGCAATCGGTGTTACCGAAGCAATTTCTGAATTAATTAGTAATGGCGAAGGTCCAGAAAATATCGCAGTTTTAGCCAGAACAAATAGCCAATTAAGCGCAATCGAAAAAACATTCCGAAGCGCTGGATTGCCTTATCAAGTTCGAAGCAATGAGCGATTTTTTGACCGCACTGAAATTCGAGAATTCATTCGCGCCATTCGCCAAGCCTCAGTAATTCAAGAACCGGGCGTTAATTGGTTAGATGAGTTACGCGGAATTGCCCAGCCTTATTTAACTGGCCCAGGAATGGATGGCATTGGCGCCATTTTGCACTTAGCAAATGAATTAGATCGCGATGATAAATTTCCAAGAAATTTGCGGGCGTTATTACAAGAACTTGCAGATCGAGCTGAACAGAATAATCCGCCACAAATGCCGGTTACGACGTTGGCAACTTTCCATGCCGCAAAAGGATTGGAGTGGAACCGAGTATTTTTGATTGGAATCGGTGAGGGCTATCTGCCATATCCGATGGCGCCTGAAGATGAAGAGCTTCGCCTCTTCTACGTTGGAATTACGCGAGCACGCGAACATCTCCATCTAAGCCACGGCGGCCAAGCTTCTAAGTTTTTAGATCAATTAATCAATTTGCGCTAAGTCACATTTATCGTTTATTCTTAGCGTTCAATTTACGTAGGTAAATTAGAAGTCAGAAGGGGCATAACGATGAGAAATTCATCTATCGCAAGCGCAAAAAGCGCTCGCTTTGCTATGCCTACAACTTATTCACCTACAACCAATTGGTCTGCCACCAAGCGTGCATACGCACATTTTTGGGCAGAGGCACCTTGGAGCTCTATTCGATAAGCGAATAGAACAGCCCCAAGGGCCTCGAATCCAAAAATGGATTTGGGGCCCTTTTCGTTTATCAGCAATAAAAACCAAAAACTATAAAAGAAAACGAAAGAAAACAAAAGAAAACAAAAGAAAACAAAAGAAAACAAAAGAAAA
>CAYFKK010000040.1:0-2920 GCA_964343655.1 uncultured Actinomycetes bacterium
CCGCTGACAAATGTCGCACAATTTCAGCGAGTTATTTCAGCGCTGGCTGGAAATTATGATGCTGCGCGCCCAGCAACGACATTTACCGAAACCTTAAAAGTAGTTAATACTTCAAGTGAGCTCACCCAAACAATTGATCGCACTAAAGTTCGCCGGATTTCGACGCCAGAAATTATTCGAAAAAGCGCGATTGATTTAACTGGAACTCATTCAAATTGGTTTTTACCGCTAAAAAATTATGACAATACAATTGAAGTTGAGGCTGATCCAGAATCGCTTCGGATTAATTCCAGCGACGAGATTGCGCTGGCAGAATCATTCCTAGTTTGGCAGCAACGAATTTCGCGCTAGCGGGTAAATAAATTCTTAATTTCGGCCCAGAATTTTTTCGGCTGGTTTAAAGATTTACTCGGAAAAGTTTTTACCGTATCCGTTGGTGATCGCCAAAACCTGCGCCATAATCTAAATGGCTTAGTTTTAATTCGATTCTCTAGGTCTTTGATGTATTCAATTCGAAGATCATCTGATTCATGGCGCACTTGCGTTTTACAAACGGTGCAAGTAGATGATGCGAGTAATCGCCCTACGTAAACCAGTTCATGGACAGTATCGGCGTTGCAATGTGCGCAGTGAAGTTCGGCTTTAATCGCGATACCCCCGTTTCTGAAGAACGTGTTCGGCAATTACTAAATCTTGCGGATAGGTAATTTTCACATTACTTGGGTCGGCTGGGATAGCGATTGTTTTAATATTTGGAAAATATTTCTCCATACAGGCTCCGGTATCAGTTCCGGTAAATCCATCGCGCTCAGCAAGTTCATAGGCTTCAAGCAGTGGCTGAGCCTGATAACCCTGAGGTGTTTGAACTCTAACGACATTCTCACTTTGGTGTTGGTCTAGTTCAAAACTTGAAACTTTAACGGTCGGAATTGCGCCGCCATGTTTATTTGCAGTTGTCGCAATCGTTTCAAATAACGCCGGCGTAGCCAATGGGCGGGCGCCATCGTGAATCAAGATCACATCGATTTCACCATTTTTAATCGCCGGGGATAAATGTTGGAGTGCATTAAATTCAGAACCATGGCGAGTTAGCCCACCATAAACAATTTCAATATCAAGCTTTGGAACTTCGCGCGCGATTACTTCTTGGGCCAGGGCTTCATCTTTTGGATCAATCACCAAAACTAGGCGACAGTTCTTAAAATTTTTAGCAGCATTTAAAAGCGATCTAGAAATTATCCGGCGACCACTAAGCGGCAACCAAACTTTATTAACTGCGTCGCCAAAGCGGGTGCCCGAACCTGCAGCCAGAACGACTAAAGCGGTGCGCATGTCGCAATTGTGGCAGACTTACGAGCATGCAGTTTTTCGGGCGAAAGAAGTTAACTCCAGAAGAGCGGGCTGCGCAGATCAAAGCTAAATATGAAAAGAAGCTGGCGGGTCAAGGTTTATTTACACCCGCGCAAGAAAAATTGCGAGAAGAACTTGGGCTAAAACCTGGCGCTAAATCAGTTAAGAAATCAAAGAGCGAAGAGCCCACTTCCTCTGAAAAGAAAGTGAAGAAAATCAAGGACCCGCTTTCTAGTCGCCAGCGCAAATTAATGGAAGAGTTGGGGTTAGTTAACAAAGACGATCAGAGGTTTGAATAATGCAAGAAAAGCGCAATTGGTTATCAGAACCGGCTAAAAAAAGAGTGGCCGAAGTTCAAGCTGCAACAAAAGATTTAACTCCGGCGCAGATTCAAAAACGAATTGAAGAATTAGCAGTTGAGAGCCACGAGCTTCACGAAGTAAAAGGCATTAATTTAAACCCAGCTACAAATATTTTGAATCCACGAGCCGAGAAGATTTTGTCTTCGGGAATGGGTTCGCGCGCATCCCTTGGCCATCCAGGCGACAAATATGAAGTTGGGTTAGATGCGATCGAACAGATTGAAGTTATTACTGGTGATTTAGCTTGTGAATTATTTGGCTCAAAGTTTTCAGAATTTCGCGTTGCATCTGGTGCGCTAGCAAACCTTTATGCCTTTATGGCCACTTGTAAACCTGGTGACAAAATAATTGCCCCACCGCCAACAATTGGTGGCCATGTCACTCATCACAAAGCGGGAGCAGCCGGACTATATGGGTTAGAAACTATTTCGGCACCAATTGATTCAGATAATTACACCGTTGATTTAGCGGCGTTGGAAAAATTAGCGCAGGAAGTCAAACCAAAGCTGATCACAATTGGTGGATCATTAAACCTTTTCCCACATCCAGTTAAAGAAATTAGAAAAATAGCTGATTCGGTCGGCGCTTATTTGCTATTTGATGCTGCGCACCAGTGCGGATTAATTGCCGGCAAAGCTTGGCCACAACCTTTGGCTGAAGGCGCGCATTTAATGACCTTTAGTACGTATAAATCCTTAGGTGGCCCAGCTGGTGGCTTGATTGTTACTAACGATGCAGCGCTTGCTGAAAAATTAGACGCGATTGCATATCCAGGTTTAACAGCCAACTTTGATGCCGCGAAAACAGCTGCGCTTGGAATTACCTTGCAAGATTGGCTCGCAGTTGGCAGTGATTATGCAAAGATGATGATCGAAACTGCGAAAAAATTAGCGAGTGAATTAGATAAATTGGGTTTACCAATTTTTGCAAAGGAAAAAGGATTCACAACCTCGCATCAATTTGCGATTATCGCCAATCAATTTGGCGGGGGACAAACCGCATCGAAAAAACTTGCCAAAGCTGGTTTATTGGCCTGCGGCATCAATATTCCAGGTCCAACAGTAGAAGGCGATAACAACGCAATCCGAATTGGCACCCCAGAAATTGTGCGAATTGGCATGAAGCCAGAACATATGGCCGAACTGGCTGATTTAATTTATCGAGGTTTGACTTTGGCTGATCCAACACCAGTCCAAGCCGAAGTAATT
>CAYFKK010000040.1:3020-5998 GCA_964343655.1 uncultured Actinomycetes bacterium
CCATCAATCACATCGCCTGGATTTAAATCCTTCTTGGTCATTGCGACAACTTCACCTTGAAGTGATGGTGCAAACAATGAAGATTCGCGAAGTGTTACGGCACGTGCAACCGAAAGCGGAGCTTCTACGGAAGCTAAGTGGTACGGACGATAAAGTGCGAAGTAAGGACCAGGGCCCATTGAAAGATATGACATTTCATGTGCCACATATGGACTGTCGGTGCGAACAATTACGAAAACACCCGGCGCAACATCGCCAGTGCAGTAATCAACAACGCCAGGTCGATCTAAAACGCCGCCATCTTTTTGGAGCGCAAAAGTGTTTTGCAAGGTTTTAACTGATGATTCTGGGCCATAGAAACCGCGCTTTGATAGTTCTAAACCAGTTGTATTAGCCAGCGCCACCATTTCGGTCATGGTCTTTGTGCCATCGGTAAACGAGCAGAGCATCTTTGGATTCATCTTCTTCTTATCGGCGCGCTCGCGAACCGTGTCTGGATTACTAAATGGTTCGAATGGATTGTTCTTACCTTTACCAGCACAGACAACTTCAAAATTTAGATCGCGGGCAAAATCAACAAGCACTTTTGCTTCGATTGGTTCATCGCCATGGCAAACGGTATAAACGCGATTGTTCTTTAGCGCAGTCTGATGGATAAGTGGTCCGATGGTGACATCCATTTCCACATTAAGAACTGCCACATCTTTGCCAGCTTCTAATGAGTTATAAGTAATGCGCGCACCGATATCTGGCACGCCAGTGCATTCGACAACAAAATCAATTCCGGCAATTTCATGTACAAATTCAGAGGTGGTAGCGCCTACAGCTTTTCCTTCTTTTAACGCAGCATCAATTTCCTTGGCAACATTGGTGATTTTTACATCGGTAATGCCCAAATCTTTAAATAATTCGCGGATGCGGGTTTCGTCGATATCGACAACTAAATTCACGGAAAGACCAGGCATGCGATGAACTTGGTTTCCAAAGCCGCGGCCCATTTGGCCCGCACCAATTAGGGCAATTGAAACATCGCGACCTAATTGTTTGGCGTGTTCTCTTAATTTTTCGCTGTATGACATTTAACTACTCTTCTCTACTCAACTAATTACTTTTCAATAATTTGTAACACGTCCCCCGGTTTAACGGTAGGTAATTCTTTTTTCTCAACATTCACATCGCCAGGTAGATCGGCCTTTGTTTCACCATTTGCCTTTAAATCAAGATGGCCGAGATTTAATAAATTGTCGCTAGCCACATGGCCAACTGCTAAAACTGTATATTCATCAGAATTAATTCGGATTAAGTCGCCCTCTTTAGCAGCGCGCTCCGAGATTTCAACTTTATGCAGAATTGAAAATTCATGAAGTTCGGATGGGGCACCCTCGCCAAAAAATACGAGGATGCCCTGATCGCGAAATTCAGGAACTAAATCGCCGACTGCAGTAACAGTCGAGGAGTAAACGATTTTCGGCATTACGCAGGCTGGATATCGTCTGGTTTAACACCTGAAACGAATAAATCTGCGGTAATAAACATCGCTAATGGCCCAGCTGGACTGGTCGCATGGATGTCAACTGTTGGAACTTTCTTCATTGGATAAACGCCAACGCGCGCGGTTCCGCCGCAATCGATAACTGCAACTGCAATTTGATCAAATGGAACGCTGCTCTTAAAACCATCAAATGGTTCACCGCCCGTCATTTCGGCGATTTTTGCTGCTACTGGATGGATTCCGCCACCTGTTACTGAATAAATATATTTTTTTGAATCGGTAGGTGTAATTGTTAGCGGACCGCCCCAACCACCTTTTCCTGCTGAAATTTTTACTGATTTGTAGTTACCCATGATTAGCTCCTGTAATCCTGAATTAATTATTTATTTAATTTTAATGTTAAGGGCCAAGGTGGCAATACCACCCTGGCCCTTAACCACCTATTACTTCGCTGAGTAAAGTCCGAAGCTTGCTAGGTAAGCGATTACAACTGAAAGTGGACCGGTTACCAAACGGCTAAATAGCACCGCTGGTACGCCAACTTCAACAGTTGAAGGCTCTGCTTCACCAAGAGCTAGACCTACTGGAATGAAGTCGCAACCAACCTGTGGGTTGATCGCAAATAGTGCTGGCAATGAATATTGAGCTGGGATATTTCCCTTACCAATTTCAACGCCAAGAAGTGTTCCAACGATCTGAGCAATAACAGCGCCAGGTCCAAGCAATGGAGATAGAACTGGAATTGCACAAACGATAGAAATGATTAGCAAACCTGGAAGTGAAGAGGCTGAGCCCTTGATTCCCTTTGCAATCCAATCGCCAATACCGGTTGTAAGAATCAAACCGATAATGAATGAAATGAACGCCATAAATGGAATGACGTTACGGATGACTGTATCTACAGAGTCACGACCTGCCTGATAGAGAGTTCCAACTACTCCACCAACGCTGCGGCCGATCTTCACTAACATTGCGGAAATTCCACTCATTAGTTACGCCCCCTGACGATTCATCATGCGAGCAGTAATCCGCTCGGTAACGATTCCACGGATGAAGATCACTACAAGACCAACAAGTAAGTAACGGACAGCTAAATCGCCAAGTCCAAGACCTAGTTGTTGAATACCTGTTGCGATACCAACGTAGACGAACAATTCACCTGGGTTAGCGTGCGGGAAAATGCCCAGAATTGGGTGCACGAATGACACAGCTGAGTCATAGAAAGCTGGCTTGAAACGCTCTGGTAAGAAACGTCCCATTGTGTAAGCCATTGGATTTGTTAGAACGAAAACAGCAACGAAAGGAAGAATGATGTAACGAACTGGATACCACTGTAATCCAGGACGTGCAGCAGCCTTTCCAAGGTTTTCGATCTTCTCTGGTCCGATGATGCGGATCAGAGCATTTACTGCAGTCAACAGCACTACAAGAGTTGGAAGGATTCCGCCCATAAGTGAAAGCAGAACCGAACCACCTTTGTTGAAGA